>JBIKIA010000749.1:0-2508 GCA_044361885.1 Prosthecobacter sp.
CGTACATCCTGCGGATTGGCCACCCCAACCGGAGGGCGCTCGACGGTCTGCGTCTTTGTCAGTGTGAGCAGTTGCTCGATGGTGACGGGCAGCGCGCCTTCCGTGAAACGAATGAGAGCGTTATTGGAGGTGTCCATGAGCCCAGCAATGAGCGGTGTTCCGGCGGCGGGGCGCACATAACGCCCACCACTGACATCGAGCAAATGGGCTGGTATGCCCGACTTGTAGAGTCGTATGCCTGTCTTGGTGGAGTGATCCTCCTTGGTCCAACGCAAACTGCCGAATGCTTCTCCAGATTCACAGCGCACCCAACCAAAAACCGAGCCTTTAGCGGTGTATAAGAACTGATAAAGCGGGATGTCTCCTGCAGCGCCTAAGAGGCTGGAGCCTGTAACGGCTTCCCCATCGGCAATGCGTCCAGCCCAGCTCACTGTGCCCACGGCTGCGTTAGAGAGGCTGACAAAGCCTCGTCCCATGGGATGATCAGGGTGGATGGCTTCCGTGCTTGGAACGAGAGCCAGATTGTAGAGGCCGGTTTCCGTGGTCGGGCTGGCCTTCGTCCAAATGTTTTTCACGATCTGAATGTCAGCGATCTGCTGCTCATCCCCGTTCAGCATGCCTCCAGTCTGCATGTCTGAACTGTTCAGGAGGATTTCAAAACTGAGTGCGGGTGCGGATTTCCTGATGATGGCGGCTCTCAAAAGCCCGTCCGTGCCGCCGACTTGCACTTGAACACTGCCGCTGATTCGAAAAGTCTCTCCAACGAGCGTCACGACCATGCTGGTCGCTCCAGTTTGTCCAACCTGGAAAGTGAGTTGTCCTCCATTTGGTAGTGAACTATCTGAGGAAGCTTGGATAATGCCCTGGTAACTCCCGGTTAGACCGAGGGGGAACGGTGTAGTCACCAGCTCAAAGAGCACGGGGACTGCGCTGCCATAGGCATTTCTCGCGTTTACCGTTACGGCGCTGGTCCGCTCCACGGTCGGGATTCCAAGGATGCTGTTCGTCGCTGGATCGAAGCGAAGACCGGCAGGCAGACCCGTGACACTGATCGTGGAATTGAGATCATTCACAAACACCGGAATACTGACGGCATGACCGACGACAAAGGTTTCGTCAGCAAGGGGATCAATCTCAGGGGCGCTTAAAATGGAAACGCGGTAAGGTCCCACATCCAGAGTGTAAACTCCCTGGTAACTCAGGAAGCAGTAGTAACTGCCAACTGCATCCGAAGTGGTGCCGGCAACGCGCAGGCTGGCTGTGTTTGCCCCAGTCACAGCACCGATGCCGACGAGATCTCCTTCGACGAGCCGATACCAGTCAAAGCTCATCTGGCTGGCGAGCGTGGTGGGGAAGACACGCATGGAAAGCGCAAAGTTACCGCCCTGCCGCACACGAAGCAGCGAGGTGTAACCTACGGGCTGCACCACGCCGAGCACTGCCTTGTCGCTCTCCAAGATGGCAGATGCCGATGAGGCCCGGCAATGGTACTGGCCTGCATGAGAGGCGCGAGTGGAGGCGAGTGTGTAGGTACTTTGGTTGGCACCTGGGATGAGTACATTGTCCTTGAACCACTGGAAGCTGAACCCGCCCCTGTTAATCCTAACTCTGAGCGTGGCAGAAGACCCTTCCATCACGAGTTCAGGCTCAGGTTGCTCGGTGAAGATTGCGATCGTTTGCCCGGAACTCTGAATTTGAAAATTGTCCAGCGCCCAGGCATCATACCCCGTTCCGCTATGGGTCAACTGCCTCCAGCGAAACTGGGTGGCTGAAGAGATGGCTCCGTCTGGCGCGGTCACGGTCACGGTCTGCCATGTGCTGTAGGCTGGATAAAGGGTGGAGATCGTTTGGATCGTGATCCACGTTGAGCCATCAAGACTGTATTCGAGAGCGACGCCCTCTCCAGACTCAGAGTTGTCCCAGTAAGTGGTGCCATCTGTAGCAGAATTACCAGCCCGCAGATCAAATATCAGGCGCGCCCCCGAGACGATGGCGACGGTGTTTGTCGTGGCGCTGCGAATGCCAGAGTGGCCGAACCATAAGGCCCTGGTGCCATTGAATCCCTGGCCGCCATTGATGGATGACGCCACACTCGTCTGCCACCAGACCATCGGATCAAGATTCGGGTCAAAGTCATCCTCCATCACCGTTGTTAATGTCGTGGCAGTCACCGCATTGCTTTGAACTGCGGGGCTGCTACCTGCGACATTGAAGGCACTTAACCGGTACACATAGGTGCTGCCCGCTATGACACTGGCATCCGTGTAGATCGAGTCATTGGCTGGCAGTGTGGCGAGCGGAGTCCAGGCCACATCACTCACCAGGCGGCGGTCCAGTTGATAGCCGCTTTCCGAGGCGACGTCATTCCAGCGCAGACCGATCTGAGTGGCTGAAACGGTCGAGATCACAAAGCCTGTCGGTGCCACTGGCGCGACAGGCGCAGGCGTGGTGATGCTGCTGACATTGGTATAGGCTGATTCGTAAACACCACGCACGGCCTTCAAGCGG
>JBIKIA010000185.1:0-8546 GCA_044361885.1 Prosthecobacter sp.
CACGAGGCGCTTCAATGACCAACCGTTTTGCATGAAGCGGATGGCAAGGTCGTCGAGCAGTTCGGGATGAGTCGGCTTGTCGCCCGTCGCGCCAAAGTTGCTCGTGGTACGTGCCAGGGGCTTGCCGAAGAGCAGATCCCACACGCGATTCACCATGACGCGGGCCGTGAGCGGATTGGCAGGATCAGTGATCTGGCGGGCCAGCTCCGCACGACCGCTGCCTTGCTGAAACCTCACCGGCTCACTTTTGCTCAGCACCTGGAGCCAGCCACGCGGAGCCACGGCACCGGCTGACTCGACATCGCCACGATCATAGATGGGCAGATCGTGCGGCTTGAAGTCGCGAACGACGTGCAGAGTGCCGGGGTCCATTTTATCGGCCAAAGTCTTGCTGTCCTCCTCCTTGCCATCAGGCCGCAGGCTCACCATCTGCACCGAGGCGAAGACGCCAGCCATCGCGTAGTAATCGCGCGCCGTGATCGGATCGAACTTATGATCGTGACAGCGGGCGCAGGCCACAGTGAGGCCGAGAAAGGTTTGCGAAACGGTGTCCACCTGCTCCGACCACTCCTCCGCCTGCACATCAAGCCGGCCACGCGAATACAGTTTGTGCCCGAGACCGAGAAAGCCGAGCGCAGCGAGGTCCGCTTTGTTTTGTGGTTCGATCAAATCGACCGCGAGCTGTTTCTCGATGAACGCATCATACGGCAGGTCAGCATTGAAGGCGGCGATGACCCAGTCGCGATAGCGCCAGGCGTTCGGGTAATTGAGCGACGAGTTGCCGCCCACCTGATGCGCCTGATCCTCGGCATAGCGGGCAAGATTCAACCACACACTCGCCATGCGTTCGCCAAAGGCCCGGCGACCGAGCAAATGATCCACCAACCGCGCATAAGCATCCGGACGCGTGTCATTCACAAAGGCCAGCACTTCCTCCGGCGTCGGCGGCAGGCCAGTGAGATCAAAGGTCACGCGGCGGATTAAAGTCCGCGCATCCGCCTCACGCGAAGGCGAAAGCTCCTTCGCTTCCATGCTCGCGAGGATGAAGTGATCCACACGCTCGCGTGGCCATGTGGGGTCTTTCACCTTTGGCAGCGCCTGCTGCTTCGGAGTCACAAACGACCAATGCTGGCGTGCCTTGGCCCAATCAATCGCTACAGGCTCCGCCGCCTGCGCGATGACGCAGAGCAGGAGTGAGGTGGCAAAGATATGTAACAAGGTGTTTGGCACCCGGACATTACGCGTGCTGGAGCGATGTGTTGCGCTCGATCGAGCGCTGCGCCAGCATCGGCCTTTCACCACCTTGGCTGGAGTTGAAGTTGGGCATGGCAATGTAGCAGCGCACCACTTGAATTGCAGGTGCCACAGAACCCGAGACGGGCAAGAGTGCCCGCGCTACCATGATCAAGCCAGCAACTCTGTTACCACACGTGCCTGCGGATTCTCGACGAGGACCTGCTCGGTGCCGTTGCGTTTATAGCTGAGCTTCTTGGCGTCGAGACCAAAGAGGTGCAGGAGGGTGGCGTGGTAGTCGTAGTGGTTCACCACGTCCTTCACGGCGTGATGGCCGAACTCGTCGGTGGCGCCGTGGGCGTAACCGGCTTTGAAACCACCGCCAGCGACCCACATGCTGAAGCCGTAAGTGTTGTGGTCGCGACCGACGGTGGCGCGGCCTTTGGCTCCAGCGCGATTTTGGATGACGGGCAGTCGGCCCATTTCGCCGCCCCAGTGGACGATGGTGGTGTCGAGCAGGCCGCGTTGTTTCAAATCCATGACGAGGGCGGCGGCGGGTTGATCGACCTGGAGGCAGGCGGCCGGCAGTCCGGTGAGGATGCCGCTGTGGTGGTCCCACGTCTGGTTACCGGTGAAGATGGAGACAAAACGGACACCACGCTCGACGAGTCGGCGGGCGATGAGGCAGCGCTTGCCGAACTCTTCCGTGGCGGGTTTGTCGATGCCGTAGAGCTTCCTCGTGGCCTCGCTTTCCTGCATGATGTCGAGCGCATCTTTGGCAGCGGTCTGCATGCGTGCGGCGAGCTCGAAGCTCTGGATGCGGGCCTCAAGGTCGGTCTCACCGGGGCGGGAGTCGGCGTGCTCGCGGTTGAGGCGATTCACGAAGCTGAGGTAGCGGGCTTGGGCCTCACCCTTCAGCGACATGGGCGGGTCGAGATTGAGGATGCGGGGTTCTTTGGACCTGACGACGGTGCCCTGGAACATGGAGGGCAGCCAGCCGTTGGAGAAATTGTCCACGCCGAGCACGGGCAGGCCGCGTGGGTCGGTGAGGGCGACATAGGCGGGCAGGTCCTGGTTTTCGCTGCCGAGGCCGTAGGTGAGCCAGGAGCCGAGCGTGGGACGACCGCCGACGATCTGGCCGTTGAGCAGGGCGTAGATGGACTGGCCGTGATTGTTCACGCCGGTGTGCATGGAGCGGATGAGGGTCATCTCATCGGCGATGCTGCCCATGTAAGGGATGAGGTCGCTCATCTCGGTGCCGCACTGGCCGCGGGGCTTGAACTTCCACTGCGGGCCCATGACTTCGCGGCTTGCACCGGCGGCGTCGTCGTACTTCACTTCGCCGGGGAAGTCTTTGCCATCCAGCTTCACGAGCTCGGGCTTCGGCTCAAACATGTCGATGTGGCTCGGCCCGCCCTGCATGAACATGGAGATCATCGCCTTCGCCTGGCCAAAGCCGTGGGCGGGCTTCGGCGTCAGGTCAAAATGCTGCTGGCCGCCCGCGAGTGCGGGATTGGCGAGCAGGCCCTCCTTTTGCAGCAAGGTGGCTAGCGCAATGGTGCCCATGCCATAGGCACCGGAGAGGAATTGACGACGGTCGAGGGGGAGCGACATGCCTCTATCTACGCGCGCTGGAGGCGGAGTTTAGCGAGGCGGAGGGGACTTCCTGAAGGGGGCGCGCGGAGAGGAGAGGGACTTTGAGGCAGCTTTGCCGGAGACCACAAGGCACTAGAGTTCCAGGTGACACCGCTGGACCACAGCGGCATCAGACCAGTGGAGGACACTTTGAGAAGAGGAGCCGAAGCGGCAGGGGGCCGCGAACCGGAGCGGAGCGCAGAACGCAGAGATGAAATGCTGGGATGGCTTTCTCAGCGACCTTCCAATCTCTGCGGTGCACGATGCTGGGCTGGATCAGGCGGCTTTCTTTTTGGCGGCACCTTTGCCTTTGCCCTTGGCGGCGGGGGCGGCTTGGGCAGAGGGGCGGACTTCGATCTTCACTTCGGCGGGCTGGTTGGCCTGGTAGATCTGGTCTTCGAATGCGGCGGCTTTCTGGAGGAGTTCGGCTTCTTTGGCTTTGCCTTCGCCTGTCCACCAGGTTTCAAAGGCGGCTTTATCGCCACGGAGTTTGCCTTTGCGCTGGCCGTAGAGATTGCGAAGCGGGCGGATGGCTTCGTCGTTGCGTTGTTTGTTCAGGGCGATGACGCGCTGGGCCTGTGCGAGGGTGGCGGACTCTGGGTCGCTCTGGAGTTCGATCTTTTTTCCAAGCTGGATGTGGTCCCAGGTGCCGACGAGCTGGCCATTTTCGAGCACGTCGTAGCGGCCGGGTTGGAGGCCGGTGAGGGTGAAGACTTCACCGCTTTTGCGATGCCCGGAGGCGGTGAGGGTGGCGCCGAGTTTGGATTCATCCAGCACGGCCCAGGGAAGGCATTTGGGCTGGAGGGTGAGGGAGATGGACTTGCCGACTTCGCCGCCGGTGAGGGTGACGGTGCTACCGAGGCTGGCGGTGGCCTTCCACGCGCCATTCACGGGAGTGGCCATTACGTTCCAGACGGAGCCGGGCTCGTCAAAGGCCTCGACCATGGAGTAGGACATGACGAAGGAGCCATCGCCGCCGGGATGGATGGCATCGGCGATGAGGGTGAAGTTCGGGTCTTTGCGGCGGCCATCCGTGGTGAGCTTGTTCAGCGGGCCGTAGAGGTCGATGAAGCCGTAGCCGCGCTTGCGGGCGACTTCCTGGCCCCACTTGCCGAAGTAGGCGAGGACGGCGTTGTAGTTGTCAGGGCTCTTGTTTTTGCCACGGGCGGGATCTTTGGCGACCATCTGCTCGAAGGCCTGGTGGTCGAACATGGTGGGGCTCATGAGGAAGACGCGGACTTTGTGCGCGTCGAGGCGGTCGAGCAGCTTGGTCATGCCATCGGCGTAGGTTTTGAAGATTTCGGGGCTGAAGTCCTGGTAAGCACCGTCGTTCATGCCGAGGAGGACGGTGGCGACGGTGGGCTTGAAGCTGGCGATGTCGTCGTCGAAGCGATCGAGGGCATCGGCGGCGCGGTCACCACTGACGCCGGCGTTGCGGAAGTGGAGGCGGAGCTTTGGGTAACGGGTGTAATAGAAGTCCTCCACATACTGGGTGTACTGACACTGATGGGTGATGGAGTCGCCGATCCAGATGACGCGGTCGCCATCCTTCAAACCGAGCCCGGCAGGCTGGGGGGCGGGTTTGGCGACGAGCTTGGGAGCCTGGGCGAGGGTGAATGAGGCAATGCCAAAGGTGGCGAGGAGGGTGAGGACGTGTCGTGGTTGCATGACGGGAGAAGCCAAACGCGGGCAGGGGAGGCAGCTATCGGAGAAACTGAATCCGTCGTTGGCTTTGAGGAGGCTGAGCCTGCGTCAGAGACGGAGCTGATATCGACCATCCACGATCTGTACTTCGGGCACGGTGTGCTTGGATTCGAAGTGCTGCCAGGCGGGGCGGAGTTCATCCCGCCAGAAGGGCTCGAAAGGATCACCGGCGGTGGCTTTGAGCTGCTCTTCGGTGAAGCGGAAGGGGAAGAAGTGTGCGGGGACGGAGGGCTGGCCTTTTTCCAAGGCAGCCTGCACGAGGAGGAAGATCTCCTCGATGGCGGGATCGGTCATGGCGAGGCAGCCGATGCTGACCTCTCGACCATGGATCATGATGAAGCTGCCGGTGCGCAGGTGATGCCGGTCATACTCGTTCGGATAACCTACATTGAAGGCGAGGTGATACTTGCTCCCCGGATTTAACTGGGGCGCGGTGACGGCGTAGAAGCCTTCGGGTACTTGGTAGTCGCCTTCGCGCAGCTTGGGGCCGAGTCGGCCTGAAGCGGCGGCGATGGGATAGCTGCGCCAGAGTTCCCAGCCTTCGCTGGATTGCAGCCAGAGTTCGAGCACTCGTTCTTCTTTGAAGGCGCGGAGGTAAACGGGGGCTCCGAGGGAGAATGAGCGCTGGGTTAATTCCTGAATGAGCCGGGGACGCACGCGCTGGGTGACATCGACGAGCCTTTGGTCTGCGGTCCAGGTGTCCCACAAGCCTGGGGCTGGCGGAGTGGGGTAGGGGAGGGGGAGTTTCGGAGCGGGCAGCATCAAGGAACGAAGATCAGGGAGAGGCAGACAGTCAGTACAAGCTTCATCACGGAAATGAGATGAACTCAGCCACTTGCTGGTGAGCGCTGCCAACGCAACGGCGACCAAGATCCGCGCGAACTGGCGGAGTCGTGATGGGCGAGGTGTGGCAGGCATGACCATGGAGGGAAGATCATTCTGGAGCGCGGGGGCGGAAATGTCACTTGTTTCGCGAAGGGAAAGCTTGTCTGTATTTGGGCGACCTTTGTAGAGTGCTGATCATGAAAGCCTTCTCTCTTCTGCTGCTGGTGATCTCGATGTGTCTGGTGCTGGCGAACTGTGCTTCAAGGTCCGTTCCAGCTCTGCGACCACCAGCGTCCACAGATGCCTTGGAGGAACTGCCGCCCGTCGCTGCCGGGCCTGACGATATGGTGCCGGGCATGGTCGGCTCTGCCGGGCCACAGAGCGGCTGGAAGAGCTGGTTCGGGCGTGGCGAGGCTGCTGAAAGCGAGGCCACGTACACCCAGATGCGTGTGTTTTATGGCACTGATCGGAATCACTGGATGGAGGATGGGCGGGCCAGGTATGGCCGGGACTTTGGCCCCTTTGACTATGGGGTGACGACGGTTTCGATCCCCAGAGAGCACAAGCTGGCGAAACTGGAGAGTCCGTCATGGCTGAAGCTGGAGTTTCGCGAGGACCCGAACAAGCACGTCATGGTGATGGGCGCGGAGCGGAAGTCGAAGGATGACTTCTTCAACGAGCTGAAAGCGATGACTGCGGAGTCGCGACGTGAGAGTGTGCTGCTTTTTGTTCACGGCTTCAATGTGGCCTTCGACGATGCGGCCCGGCGCACGGCGCAGCTCGCCTACGACCTGACCTTTGATGGTGCGCCGGTGTTTTACTCCTGGCCCTCGCAGAGCAGGCTATCAGTCAGCGGCTACAAGACGGACGCTGAACATGCGGAGAAGGCGATGCCGCACCTGAAGGAGTTCCTCAATGATGTGGCCACACGCTCGGGGGCGAAGCGGATCTACCTCATCGCCCACAGCATGGGAAACCGTGTGCTCACTCAGGCCGTGAAGGAACTCTTTGAGGATAAGAAATGTGCGCTGGCACGATGCTGTGAGTCCATCGTGCTCGCCGCGCCGGACATCAGCGCGAAGGTCTTTCTCCAGGACATCGCTCCACGCTTGGTGGAGTCGGATGCGAGGATCACGCTCTATGCCTCTTCGGCGGACCTGGCGCTGAAAGGTTCCCAGAAGTTCAATGGCGAGCCGCGTGCCGGAGACATCACGCCTTCTCCGGTGATCATTGATGGCATGGAGACGGTGGATGCCTCCGGGGTGGATACGAGTCTGCTCGGCCACTCCTATTATGGCGACAGCACCACGGTGGTTTCCGACCTGTATCAACTGATCAAATACGGACGCCCTGCCTGGCTGAGGCCTGCTTTAAAAAGGGTGAAGATGCCTGCTGGCACGCTGTATCGCTTCCAGAAGTGAGTCCCGAATGGCTCAGGCTAGGGCGCGCAGGAATTTGCCAAAGAACTCCGCGCCTGCTTCGAGATTGGCGCAGCGGATGAATTCATCCTTCGTGTGAGCTTGGGCGATGCTGCCAGGGCCGATGGCGATGGCGGGGCTTCCCTTCGCCGCCAGGAAAGCAGCATCGCAGAACCAAGGAGCACCGGTAAGGGAGGCACCGCAGTCGATGAGTTTTTGCACCAGTGGGTTCGCTGGATCGGTATCGAGTGGGAGAGTTTCCGGCAAAGGTTCTATGGTGGCGGTGGGGTCGATCTGCTGAACGAACTGTGTCAATGCCGCAAGCGCGCCGACGCTGCGGTTCAGGCCCGGCGTGGTGCGCATATCGACTCGCAGCGTGCAGTGGTCGGCGACGATGTTGCTGCGCGTGCCGCCTTTGATCATGCCGAGATTGATTGTGCTGGCTCCGAGCCACTCGTCGGCTCCGCTCATCTCGACAAGCAGTTCGCGGAAGTCCGTGTCCAGCGCCAGGACGATGGCGGCCATTTTGACGATGGCATTCACGCCGCGCTCGGGGGTGGCCCCATGCACGGCCACGCCATGGGTGTGGATGTCCGCCCAGAGGCAGCCTTTGTGCCGGAAGACGGTTTTTAATTCGGTGGGCTCTCCGACGATGGCGAGATCGTAGTGCCTGTGATGTTTGGCGAAGTGTTGGGAGCCGAGCTGCGCGCTTTCCTCCGACATGAAGCCCGCGAAGTGGACCTCGACAGGCAGCGTGGGGATGATTTCGCGCGCTTCGTGCAGCGCCCAGAGCATGGCGGCCATCGGGCCTTTGGTATCGCTGGCGCCACGTCCCCAGATGCAGCCGTCGCGGAGTTCACCGCCGAAGGGCTCGATGGTCATGCCACCGACGCTGACGGTGTCGGTATGCGGCCCGAAGACGATGCGAGGCTTGGGTTTGCCATCTGGCAAAGGCTCGGAGGGAAAGCGCCCGATGACGTTGGGTCTGCCGGGCTCGATTTCATCGAAGCTTACCTGCGCGCCCGAAGCACGCAGAAAGTCACCGACAAACTCCGCGCAGGCTTTTTCTCCTGTATGCGTCGTGCCTGGGTCGCCATCGGGATTCACCGAGGGGATGCGAACGAGCGCCTGGCAGAGTTCGATGACGTTCCGAGGGAGAGAGTGCATGGCTCACTCTTGAATCAGGAAAGCGGACTAGGCCAGCGTCTTGTGTGTGCCGTCGCAGAAGGGCGGGTTCTTGGATTGCTTGCAATTGCAGAGCCAGACCTTCTTTTTTTCCTCCAGGGTGAACTTCTTCGGGCCAAAGCCGGTGCCCTTGTGGCTGCCATCACACATCGGCTGGTGACCGCTGAGGCCGCAGGCGCACCACCAGTGGTCTCCGGCTTCGAGTTCGATGGCGCAGGGCTTGTTGTCGTACACTTTAGGGAGGGCTTCCATGATGGGTATAGGGGATGATTGACTTTAAGGATACGCTGCTGCGGTGATGCCCTACCAGAGGAAAATGGTCTGGATCACGATTGATCTGCCCCGAATTTGCCGCTCCGCAGGCGAGAATGGAGGTGTGAGCTTTTCTCAGAGCCCTATTTACAAAAATTCAGCTTCCCGTTAGATTCCACTCCCCCATGAAGTTTAACCCCCCCGTTATTCTGGCTCTCGCCGTGCTCGCTCTCGCGATCTCTTTGCCTGCCCAAGTCGCTGGCACTGACGAAGCCGCCGATAAATTTTTCAGCG
>JBIKIA010000186.1:0-8538 GCA_044361885.1 Prosthecobacter sp.
AGATGCTTCAGCGTGGCGATGAGGCCGATCATCCCATGCCCGCACATGCCGAGCAGGCCGACGTTGTTGAAAAAGATCACGCCAGCGGCACACGAAGCGTCTTTGGGCTCCACGAGCAAAGCGCCGACGATCACCTCATGCCCGCGTGGCTCGCAGATGATGGCGCGGCGGTAGGTTTCGAGTTGATCGGCCGTCACACCGCTCAAGACCACGCGTGTGGGCTCTCCGCCGGTGTGGGAGTCGATGATGGGAATGCGTAGCATGAGGGCATAGTTGTCCCGGTGCTGAGGCGCTTCTTGGCTGATTCCGGCAGCGGAGGCGTGATTTCGCTCAAATCGTCAGCGCACCCGTGCTGGTGCCGAAGGTGTCGGCTTCGATGCCCATGTTTTGCATCAGGCGGACGAAGAGATTGCCCATCGGCGTGTTGTTCTTCGCGTCGCCGGTGTGGTGGCGGCCGTGTTTGAAGCCGCCGCCGGCGAGGAGGAGCGGCAGGTTGTGCCAGTCGTGCGAGTTGGCGTTGCCGAGGTTGCTGCCGTAGAGCACGGCGGTGCTGTCGAGCAGCGCTTTGTTGCCTTCCTGCGTCGCTTTGAGTTTTGCCATCAAAGTGCCGAGAGCTTTGAGCTGCGCGGTTTCGATCAAGCGAAGCTGCGCGATCTTTTCAGGGTCCTGACCGTGGTGGGAGAGGTTGTGGTGATCCGCTTTGACGCCTGGAATCGTGGGCACATCGCCGCGGCCTTGCACGACCACGGTGATGAGGCGTGTGCTGTCCGTCTGAAAGGCTAGCGGGATGAGATCAAACATGAGGTTCATGCGCCCGATGAGGTCTTTCTCGTCCTGGATGTCCTGCGGCAGTTTGGCATCGACTTTGGGCTTCGGTTTCTGCACCCAGGCCTCGGCTTTTTGCAGACGCTGCTCCATCTCGCGCACCGAAGTAAAATATTCGTCGAGCTTGTCGCGATCGGCGCTGCCGAAGCGCTTCTCCAACCGCTTCGCTTCCTCGCCCACGGTATCCATGATGCTGCGGCCTTCCTTCAGCTTGCGCATCTGCTGCTGGATCTCCCACCCGGTGCCATCGAGAAAGAGCTTCGCGAAGATCTTCGATGGCCGCGACTCCGCCGGGATCATAACGCCGCTGCGAGTGTAGCTCTGACTGTTGTTGCCGCCGGTGTTGAGTTGCAGCGACGGGTAGCGCGTCTCAAACCCGATCTTCTCTGCGATGAATTGGTCGAGCGAGATGGTGTTACGGAAACCGCCCAGGCCCGGATGCCGTGCTCCAGTGAGCCAGGTCATCTCCGAGGCATGCCCATCGCGCCCGTTTTGATCCGGGTGGCAGACATTCGAGAATACGGTGAAGTCTTTCCGATGCGCCTCGATCATCTTCAAATAGGGCGACGGGGTGTAAGCATCGCCACCTTCAGCCGGAAAAAAATCCGGCCCATAGATCCCGAGCGAGGCGCAGATGGTCACCAGCCGCTTTGGCGGTACCGCTTCTGCCGCGAGTGCTCGTCTTCCCCACATGGCATCGAGAAACGGCAGCGCTAGCGAGACGCCGGTGCCACGAAGGAAAGTGCGGCGGGAGAGGGTGTTCATAAAAGGACAGAGGTTGAAGATGGCGGCTTACTTGCGGCGGAAGGTGTCACTGAGAACGAGTTCGGTCACGAACGTTTTCAAGCCACCGCCTTGCTTGAGTGATTGGGAGACGATGTCATTCACCGCTTTGCCATCCGCATACGTTGGGGCAGCGCCGGTGGCGTAGGTGAGGAGTTTTTCGGCGAGGCAGCGTTGGACGTCGGCGGGCTTGGCGAGGAGGAGGTTTTTGAACTCTTTGATGTCCTTGAAGGCGCGACCGTCGGCGAGTTGGCCGCTGGCATCGACGGGGAGGGAGACTTTGTATTGCCAGACGCCTCGGTTCTCGACTTTGGCGGTGGGTTTGTCGCCCTTCTCTTTGCTGCGGTAGCGATCTCGCCAGCCGCCGATGACGTCGAAGCTCTCCAAGGCAAAGCCTGGCGGGTCGATCTTGGCGTGGCAGCCGGCGCAGGATTCGTTGTTGCGGTGTTTGTCCAAAATCTCGCGGATGGTGGCCGCGCCGCGTGTGTCTGGCTCCACGCCAGGTGTGCCGGGCGGCGGTGGCGCGGGCGGCTGGCCGAGCAGGCGCTTCATGACCCACGCACCACGCAGCACGGGCGAGCTGACGGTGCCGTTGGCGGTGGCTTTGAGGATGCTGGCCTGTGTGAGCACGCCGCCGCGCACGCTGTCGGCAGGGAGGCTCACGCGGATGAATTGCTCGCCCTTGGCCACATCTGAGCCGATGCCATAATGCTCGGCGATGCGGTGATTGAGCATCAAGAAGTCGCTGTGGATGAAATTCGTGACGGGGAGGTCTTTGGCGAGCATTTCGGCGAAGAATGCCTCTGTTTCGCCGACCATGGCATACTTCAGCATCTCATCGAATTCGGGGTAAAGCGTCGTGTCGGGCGAGGTGGCGTCGATGCTGCGCAGATCGAGCCATTGACCAGCGAAGTTTTTCACGAAGGCCTGGCTGCGTTTGTCGGCGAGCAGGCGCTTCACCTGCGCTTTCAGTGTTTCAGGCTCGTGGAGTTTCTTCGCGGCAGCGAGGCGCATCAGCTCGTCATCCGGCAGCGTGGACCAAAGGAAATACGACAAGCGTGAGGCCAAAGCGTGATCGCTGAGGCGTGGGCCGGGCAATTCGTCGAACAGCAAAAACTGCGGCGAGGTGAGCACGCCACGCAGGCCGAGCTTGGCGGCGTCGATGAAGCTCGCACCGCCCGCGAGGGAATCTTGGGCGAGTTTGACGAAGCGATCCGCCTCGCCGGGCTCCAGCGGACGGCGGAAGGCCTTCGCGGCGAAGGTTTCGATCACTGTTTTCGCCGACGCGGCAGGATCGGCAGGCTGCAATTCGAAGCCGATGGCCTTTTCGGTGTCGTGTCGGTTGTTGATCTTCTTGGCGTCGATCGGCACGATGGGAACGCCGGACAAAAGCGACTTCACCGAAGGCGGTGGCCAGTCCTGCATTTCGAGCGGGCCTTCGATCTCGATCCATTGCACGGCGAGGCCACGGCCTTTGAATTCCTTGGTCGTGTCGCTGTCGTTCAGGCGGCGTCCGTCTTGATCATAGCCGACGCGGAAGGGCATCACCAGCAGGTGCTCGCTGCGGTTGAAGCGGGTGATGACCTCAGCGACACGCGGTTTGTCCGCAGGCATGTCCCACGCGGCGAGCAGACGCTTTCCGGCGCTGTAATCATTCGCATAGATGCGGGCTGTCACCGGTTCGCCCGCGCTTTGATAGCCGTATGCGGACATGCGGATGCGGTAGGTGCCGCCGCGACGCATTTTGAAATTGCTGAGGCCGAGCATGTAGTCGGCATCCGTGAACATGACGAGCGCGTCCGGCAGATCGCGGAAGACGACACGCTTGCGCTCATACTTCTTCTTCGGGTCTGCGGGCGGGTCATCCGGCAGCTTGAGGTTCTCGATGATGCTCTTTTGGTCCTTGTAGCTGAAGCGCTCTTTTTTCAGGTCGATGGGCATGCGCAGGTCCACGGCGGCATCCAGCGCCGCGTCGGCGGCTTCGAGATACTTCTCGATCTGGAGCTGCGAAAAGCACAGGCCCTCCGCCACGGTATCAAAGCCATGCATCGGCGTGTCTTCCGGCAAAAGGCCCGCGAGCGGCGTGTCGATGTGCAGCAGATCCCGCACGGTGTTTTCATACTCGATGCGATTCAGCCTGCGCACGAGAGTGCGGCCCTGGGCGGTCGTTTGCGCGGCGCTCGTGTCGCGAAGCTGCCCATCGAGCGAGTCGAGGAAAGCCTCCGCGAGCTTTGCGTCTGGCCGCGCCTTCTTTTTCGGCGGCATCTCACCATCCGCGACGCTGTCATGGACTTTGACCCACTTTTCGAAGATCTGCGGGTCTTTGAGGTCAAAGCTCAGTGCGGTGAGATCGAGCCCGCCTTTCTTCATGTCGGCGTCATGGCATTCGACGCAATGCTGATCGAAGAACGTCGTGATGGCCTTCGGCGTGGCAGCGAAGGCAGGGACGGAAAGGATGAGAAGGACGGAAGGGAGGCGCATGATGGTTCTCGTGAATCATGCGACGGACTTCACCACCTCGTCGAGCAATGCGGCATCCATCTCCGTGAGGTGGCAGCGCTCGGGGAAGCGGCCTTCCTTCACGTCGGCGACGTATTCGCTGAAGGCGGCGATGCGCTCGTTTTGCAGGCGGCGGTTTTCTTCGGCGAAGTTGCGGTAGGACTTCGCGTGGCGTGGGATGCGCTCGTCGTAGTCGCCGAGGATGTCGCAGGAGAAAAGAAACTGCGTGTCGCAGCCGGTGCCGGAGCCGAGGGACATGAGCAGCATGCTCGTTTGCTTCGAAAGCCACGAGGCGAGGTTGTGCGGCACGATTTCGATCTCCGCAGCATACGCGCCGGCGTTTTCGAGGTCCTTCATCTTTTGGTAGATGGCTTTGGCTTCATCCACGGTCTTGCCGAGGCTGCGGTAGCCGGTCCAGGTGACATGACGCGGCACCATGCCGATGTGACCGACGACCGGGATGCCCTCGCGGGCCATCGCCTCGATCAAAAACGGGCTGCCGGAGCAATAGACGCTGCTGGCACCCATTTCGAGGGCTCGGAAGCCGGTGCGGATGGCCTCCTCCTGCGTGGCCATGCCATGCGGCGTGGAGCCCGAAAGGAAAGCGGTGGGTGCCGCAGCGACGAGCAGCGGCAGTCGCGCCTGCGCCTCCGGCGAGTCAAAGCTGCAGCTCATGAGGTCGATCCCTGCGGCCTCGGCAGCCGTGGCCTCCTGCGGCGACTTCACATGGATGTGCGTGAGGCAACGTTTGCCTTTGAGCTTACGGAGATCGTGAACGGTGTATTTTTTGCGCGGGCGGACCATGAGGGCAGTTGTTTAACGATAAGGCACGGGGGATGCAATGTGGATCATCACGCAGGCTATACTGTCCATTCAGCGGAGAAGCTTCGTCAGGTTTTGTGAAAGTGTTGTTGGTCTCACGCAAAGGCGCAAAGCCGTGCGGACCAGAAGCGCTGAATCGAGCTTTCCGGGCATCGTTTGATGCTTCAACTGAAAAGCAAAAGAGGTTTCATGGGATTAGCAGGCTAGATCGACAAAGAGAACGGTGAGTGGCTTGCCAGACTTCATCGTGACTTCGAGGCTGTTTTTGCCTTCGCGGAGCAGTTTGGCAGGAATCCACCACGCTCGGAGTTCTTCGGGCTTGGCCAGCATGGAGGGATAAGTGACGGCGAATGGCTCGGAGACGTCCAGCGTGGCCGAAACGGCTTCTCCGTTGTAGGTGGCCGTCCATTCAGAGGTCGCGAGACTCGCGTCGGCTTGCATGCGAACACGCGCATCGCCTCGGGGTGATGCGAGGTCGAAGTGGAACTTCGCGGGCTTGTTCAGCTCGATCATTCTCGGCACTGGCAGCGGCTTCATGCCGGGCGCGCGCCATCCGGGCGTGAGGAACCAATGCTGCGGCTGTTTGGCGAGCGTTTGCGGCTCACGGAGTGCTTTGAGCGCTTCAAAGGGTGGCTCGCCGAAGAGGCCGCGACCTTCACCCTGACCGTGCTGGCGGAAGTAAGCGAAGTTGAACAGGCTGATGCCATCCGCGCCGCGTGCATAGGCGAGATGTGCGGCGGTGTGCAGTTGCTCGCGAGTAGCGCGGCGAAAGGGAAACACATCGTAACCGGCCTGCACTTTTTCGCCTTTCCAGATCGTGTGACACAGCTCGAAGTAGAGCGCTGCGCCTTCGGTTTGTTCGCGAAGGACGGCGAGATCATGCTGCTGGGTGGTAAAGTAGTGCGCGGAGGCATTCACCATGTCGAGCCCGGCGGCGACGAGCGCTTTCAGATCGAGCCCGAGCACATCGAGCGCGGTCAAATAGCACGGTACGCGAGCACAGAGCCAGCGTTTCGGCCCGAGCATCTGCCGCACTTCTTTGACGAAGTCGGTCATGATGGCGCGGCGTTGCTCCAGTGGTGTGTCGTCGCGAAAGAAGCTGTAGAAGCGTAGGAAATCGAGTTCCAGGCCGTCGAGGTCGTAGTTCTCACACAGCTCGCGGATGAGTGGGAGCTTCTGTGCCCGCACCTCCGGCACGGCAAAGTTTTGCACGAGATCGCCGCCGCGTTGTGAACCGGGCTTGATGCGATACTCGGGATGCTCGGCATAAAACTGCGTCACGCTCATGCCGATGCTGCTGCCCGGTTTGTCGCCGGGCTTCGGGTCAGCGAACTCTTTGTGATGCGCATCGTTCATGCGGAAGGAGATGAACGCGGCCTGACCTTTGGCGCGGCAGCGTTCGATGAAGACTCTCACGACATCTCCGCCATCGAGCACGAACTGCCCGAACGAATCCGGCTTCTGCCCGTAGCGTTGTTTGATCCACGCATAGTGCTCCGCCAGCGGCACCACCTTGCTAGGCCACATGGGCACCATGCCGAGTCCTGGCTGGAGAAAATGGGCATCCACAAGCCCCGCGACTTCATCCACCGTGGCTTCGAGCATCTCCTGGCGGAAGGGCTCGCGTGCCGCATGAAAGGGACTGACGCAGGAGGTGATGTTCGTCGTGTCGTTGCTGTAGAGCACGCGGAACGGTGCCTTGCGACGCGACTCCGCAGCCAGCAGAGGTGTGGCTGCGAGTGTCAGAAAGTGGCGTCGGTTCATGAGTTGGAGTCTAGGCTTTAGCCGACGGTTTGGGAACCCCTGAGTCGGCTAAAGCCTAGACTCCAACAGATGTTTCGTGAGTTCCCTGACAGTGTCAGCGTGTGCTGGTTCAACAGCGAGGTTCGGTGTCTCCTGCGGGTCGTTGAGTTCGTCATACAGCTCGGTGCCAGCAGATTGCCCCTTCAAGTCGCGCCACTCGGTGTAGCGCCAGCGGTCGGTGCGGATGCTGCGGCCCATGAAGGGCGGCTTGCCGGGGCGCAGGTATTGGCTGAAGGCGGCTTTTTTCCACGGTTGATCAGGCTTTTCGAGCAAGGGAACGAAGCTGGTGCCTTCGAGTTGTTTCGGCAGCGGCAGGGCACAAAGCTGAGCGAGGGTGGGATAAAGATCGACGAGTTCCACGAGTGCTCGCGAGTGCTGACCGGTGGTTTTCATGGCGGGAAGGCTCACAATGAGCGGCACGCGGGTGCCATGCTCGAAGTTCGTCATCTTGGTGAAGACACCGTTTTCGCAGAGGTGGTAGCCGTGATCACCCCAGAGCACGATGAGCGTGTTTTCACGCAGGCCGAGGCGTTCCAGCTCATCGAGCACGCGACCGAGTTGTGCGTCCATGAAGCTCACACAGGCGCGGTAGCCGCGGATGAGGTTTAGCGACATGGCGTCGGTCACTTTGCCGGTTTCTGGAACGGTGCCGTAGCTGCGCAGTTCGTAGTTGTTGTGAAAGGCTGGCTCCGGCGCGTTTTTCGGGCGTGAGGCATTGGCGGTGAGTTGGATGCTGTCCGCAGGATAGAGATCCCAATATTTCTGCGGACAGGTGAAGGGCAGATGCGGCTTCACGAAGCCCACGCCGAGGAAGAACGGCTTTCCATCGGCCTTCAGCCGCCGCAGCGTCTCGATGGCTTTTTCCGCCGTCTGCGCATCGGGATAGGAGGCATCAGGCTCATCCGCAGCTTCAAACGGAGCCGCGCGGAGTTGCTTCGGCTGCTTTTCTTTCGGCAACGCCTTGAGCTGCTTCACATAGTCGAGCGACTGCTTCGTGAACCACTGCCGATACGGTTCGCCGTGATACCACGCAGGCTCGCTCCAGGATTGTGGGTCGTCGCCGGGCTCGCGTTCGCTGTGGTGGAAGATTTTTCCGAGAGAGAGACTGGTGTAGCCGTGATTTTTGAAATGCTGTGGCAGCGTGACGACATCCGGCATGTTTGGCCGCATGAAGTGCTGGTTGTCGAGCACGCCGGTCGTGTCCGGCCGGGTGCCGCTGAGCACGCTGCTGCGTGATGGATTGCACACGGCGACCTGGCAATACGCCCGCTCAAAGAGCATGCCGCTGGCTGCTAGCCGGTCGGTGTGGGGTGTTTTCATGTGTGTGGCACCGTGGCAGCCGAGTTCAGGCCGTAGATCATCCACGGCGATGAAGAGGACGTTGAGCGGCTTCGCCGCGAATGACGAATGCAGAATGACGAATGACGAATGCAGAATGACGAATGACGAATGACGAATGACGAATGACGAATGACGAATGACGAATGACGAATGACGAATGACGAATGACGAAGCAGCGAGAGTTAGGAGTCGGAGCATGGGAGTCAGGGTGTTTTCTTTTTGGCTTCGGCCTCGCGCAGGCGCTGGACTTTGTTTTTGTAACCGGCGGCGGCGTTCACTTGGCTAGAACGTAGGTGCGTGAGCAGCTTCTCTCGCATCAGGCTCAAGGTTTCACGATGCTCCGGTTTCGCGGCGAGGTCGTTCATCTCCAGCGGATCAGTTTCGAGGTCAAAAAGGTATTCGCGTTCTTCATCGGCCCAGTATTTGAAACGCTCGTCACGCGCCATCATCCGCAGCGGTGCCTTG
>JBIKIA010000012.1:0-27407 GCA_044361885.1 Prosthecobacter sp.
ATGGAAAGCATGTCGAAGGCATTTTGCTCACGCCAGCGCAGGACAAGCATCCCGAGGCCGCGAAAGGCTATGTGCGCACGCTGACGGATCGCTTTGCGCAGGCGGACACGCGGGATGCCTTCCACACGTATCGGCTCATCATTCGCGGTGAGGACATGGTGGTCGAAAGGGATGGCAAACGCATCATCGAAGGCCGCGATGCCTTCTGGCGACCC
Source organism: Prosthecobacter sp. (assembly GCA_044361885.1). Classification (GTDB taxonomy): domain Bacteria; phylum Verrucomicrobiota; class Verrucomicrobiia; order Verrucomicrobiales; family Verrucomicrobiaceae; genus Prosthecobacter. The sequence continues at coordinate 216 of JBIKIA010000012.1, forward strand.
GCCACATCGCCACGCAAGTTCATCCGCTTTGGCTCCACGTCGAAGCCGTTCACGGGCGAGGCGCAGTGGGAGTTTGTGCGGCTCGGTTTGCGGCCTGCGCCAAGTGCGGCCGTGGAGAAGTCACCACTGAAGATCACCCTCAGCGAGCCGTGGCCGCTCAACGTCGACAAAAAGAACACTGAATCGCGCCCCTACCTCTACGACATGGGCCAGGGCCTGCTTTTGACCAGCAATCCGCAGGGCAGCGATGCCTTGCTGGAGCCCTACATCGTGCGCCGCAGCAGCGACGCTGGCAAAACGTGGCAGGCTGTGCCCGGCACCGAACAAAACAGCGATTCACCGCAGGAACTCGTGCGCCTCGCCGATGGGCGAATCCTCGGGCCGTCGCGTTGGACGCGATTGCAGCCGGACGGCACGCTCACGGGCAAAACCTCGCTCCTCGATGCCAAGGCGGAGAACCTCACCATGCACGACAGCACCATCACGATGCCTGCGGAGTTCATGCCGTCAAAAAATGGCGAGGTGCTTCTGTTTGAACGCCACATCTGGGCTGAGAAGGATGGCAGCATCACCGCCGTCGCCTGGAGCCGCCGAGCCACGCTAAAACTGGCCAACGGCCGCGGCTTTCCGGAGCGCCACACGCATCTGCTGCGCAGCACCGATCTGGGAAAAACGTGGACGCATGTCGCCCACATCGGTCTCGGTGGCGAGCCCGCCGTCGTGCGGCTCAGCGACAGCGAATGGCTCGCGGTCACGCGGCCCGATGCGCACATGTCGAACCTCCTCCAGCATCGCTCGCTCGATGGCGGCAAGACCTGGAAGTTTGAGCGCACGCTGGAAGAAGGCAGCGTCATGCCCGACCTCGTGCTCATGAGCCACGGCGTGCTCGCGTGCAGCTACGGACGGCCTGTTTCCAATCTCATGTTCAGCCTCGATGGCGGCCGCACCTGGCGTGACCACCGCGTCATCTCCGACCGCGCCAATTTCAACTACACGGCCATCCGCGAGATCAGTCCCGGTCGCCTGCTCTACATGCACGACGGCCAGATCCCCGGCACCCTGGCTCGGATCAACTCGCTCTACATCGACGTTAAAAAATGAAACCATGAAACACGCGCTAATCCTGCTGATTGCCTCGCTGCTCGCGTCCCTCCAAGCCGCTGAAGAATCAGTCATCCAGATCACCGACCGCACGGTCATCTTCAAACACACCAGCACCGATCCGAAGGACCCGGCGAATACCTCGGGCTACAATCTCGGGCCGAGCATCGCGCTGCTGCCGGATGGGCGGTTGATGGCCTCGTGGTTCTCGTCGCCATCGGAGGGGGCGGAGTCGCAGCGCATCGTGCAGGCGTTTTCATCGGATCAAGGCCGCACCTGGGGCGAAGCGACCGTCTTGCAGGACATCACGGGCAGGGCCGACTTTGATCCCTCGCTGTTCGTCGCTGGGAAAGAGACGTTCTTGTTCTTCTCCTGCTTCGATCCGCAGATCGACATCTACTTCCGCCGCAGCAGCGACTCGGCGAAGACTTGGACCGCGCCAGTGAAGATCCAGCAGCCGAATCACACCACCCGCTCCAATGGCATCGCGTTATCCACCGGCGAGCTGCTCGTGCCGCTGCACACACGCGGCACGAAGGCCGGCGGCGTCATGAAATCACGCGATGGTGGCCAAACATGGACACGCTTCGGTGCAGTGGCCAATCCCGAAGGCCAGGGCGGCGAGCCGACCATCGCGGAGACAAAGTCTGGCAAGATCCACATGATCCTGCGCACGAAGGACGGCCAGCTCTGGCGCTCCATCAGTGCCGACAAAGGCGAGACATGGAGTGCGGCTGAAAAGACCGGCCTCACCGGCACCTCGAGTGCCTCGCACCTGCTTTGCACACGCGATGGCACACTCGTCCTCACCTACAATCCCGGCCCCACGCCTCTGCGCTTTCCACTGCACCTTCGCACCTCCCGCGACGAAGGCGTGACCTGGAGCGAGCCCACACTCCTCGCCGATCGCCCCGCGAAAGTCGGTGGCTGGTCCATCTGCTATCCCACCCTGACCGAACTCTCCGACGGCACTCTCGCCGCCATCTGGGCCCAGATCAAAAGTTCGACCGGTGAGCTGTATGGAGACATCCATTCCGCACGAATCCGACTCCCGGACTGAACTTCATCTCATGAGCCGATCACTTGCTTGCCATTTCATCACGGCGCTATGCATCTCGTGTGCCTCAGCCACTGAAATCACCGTCGGCCCCGGTGGCTTCAAAACCATCGGCGAGGGAGTCGCGGCGCTGAAGGCTGGGGATACGCTGACGATCATGCCGGGGGAGTATCGCGAGCAGGTCTCGGCGACACTGCTGGGCACGGCGGAGGCACCGATCACGATTCGGGCGTGGCGGGCGGGAAGTGTGGTGATGCGTGGGGATGTTGATTTGGGCAGGTTCAAGCCTGCGCCGGGGCTGCGGGATGTTTTTGTCACGGAGATGACGCCGAAGGCGGAGTCGGTGTTTGAGCGCAGCACGTTTCGCACGCTGGAGCCGAAGATGAGCGCGGCGGAGGTGGAGACGTCGTTGATGAGTTATCATCAGGATGAGAAGAACGGGCGGCTGTATGTGCACACGTCTGACTCGCTGCCGTCGGCGTGTCATGCGATGGGCGCGTCGGTCACGAATGCTAACGGGTTGCTGCTCACGGGGTCGAAGCATGTGATCATCGACGGATTGTCGTTCACCGGCTTCAGCCATCGCGACTACGATGTGCAGCACGGCTCGCGCACGCGATGGGCGCTGATGTTGAAGGATTGCGAGAGCTGCATCGTGCGGCGCTGCACGGCGTATCTGAACAGCGGCGGCATTCACCTGCTCGGCAAAGGCCAGGGCTGCGTGGTGGAGGATTGCACGGCCTTTGGCAACTGGTCGCGGCATGTGGACATCGGCAACAACATCGTCGGCTGGGGCGTGGCGGCCTGCACCTTTCAGCGCAACCGCGTAGAAGGTCACATGCCGGACGCGGCGACGAGTCGCAACGACATCACCTTTTACAGCGGCGGCGATGGTTGCGCGATGATCGACAATCTCGCGATCAACGCGAGCGTCATGATCAAAGGTGATCTCAAGGACGCGATGCAACGCGGCAATGTATGCATCGGTCGCAAGTTCTACCGACCTCCGGGTGCGGAGAACATCGAACTGCCCGCCGGAGCGACGCCAGCAGACGCTGCGGGGTTTGCGGATGTGCTGAACCATGATTACCGCACGGAGAATGTCTTCTTTGTGTCACCCGGCGGCGATGACGCGAATCCGGGCACGAAGGCGAAGCCGTGGAAAACGCTCGCACATGCCGCGAAGGCCAGCGGCACGGTGTATCTCATGGCGGGCGAGTATGAGGAGACGCTCGTGGTGGGTGCGAAGGCCGATGTGCGTCGCCATGGGCATGATCGCGTCGTGGTTAAGGACGTGCTCATCAAGGACGCGCCCGGCGTGCGCCTGCATGGGCTGCACATTCGTGAAAAAGCGGCCCTCTCGGGCTGCGAGGGCCTGCGCATCGAGTTTTGCACGCTTGGCGGGCTTTGGGTCCACGAGTCGCCGAACGCGCATGTGGCTCACAATTGGCTGCGAGGGCCGTTGCGCGTCGAAAACTCGCCGGAAGGCAGTTTTGTGTCGAACCTCATCGCCGAGCGCCAGATGGATGCGGCCTCGCAGAACGGTCTGTGGGTGCATTCGAACGTCACCACGGCTCCCGAAGGGCATGTGTTGCCCGAGGACTCGCCTCTCATCGGTCGCGGATTGCAGGGCTCGACCATCGGGCCGTTTGTGCGACTCAGTCGCACGCGACCGCTGCCGATCAGCAAGGTCGCGGTGCATGATGTGACGCCGACGACCGCCACGCTGGAGTGGACTACGCCCACGCAGGCTGCGGAGACGACGCTCGAATGGGGCGACACCAAAATCGAAACACCACGCGGCAGCCAGCACAGCGTGAGTGTGAGCGGATTGCAGGCGGGCAAGGCCTACGAGTTCCGCGTCACCTCGCGTCGCAAGGACGAGCAGCGGCTCTTTGCCACGCATCAGCCGTCCGCGGACAAAACGCAGGCCGTTCTCGAAACGCAAACCGTCACCACCGCCACCGCCGCACCACCGGCACGCACGCTGCATGTGCCCGGCGATTTCCCCACGATCTCCGCCGCCGCCGATGCCGCGCGTGCGGGCGACACGGTGCTCATTCACGCAGGTGTGTATGAGGAAACCGTGCGCATCCGCAGCAGCGGCGATGCCGGTGCGCCGATCACCTTCGCCGCCGCGCCCGGCGAGATCGTGTGGATGGACGGCAGCGACCGCTTCCGCGCGACCGCCTTCATCCTCCCGCACAAGCACCACATCATCCTCGACGGCCTGCGCTTTCGCCATTTCCGCTTCGCGCCGGAGCTGGGGCCGATCATCCAGATCACCGGTGGCACGCATCACATCATCCGCCGCTGCTTTCACGATGGTCGCGAGCTGGAAGGCTACGTCGGCACACTGATCAGCGCTTCAGACGTGAAGGACCTGCTCATTGAGAACAGCGTCTTCATCGGCGGCATGAACGAGGCCATCAGCCTCAATGACTGCCCGGATGCCACCGTGCGACACTGCGTCTTTTACAACAACTTCCTCCGCGCCCTCACCGCTCACATGCTGAAGCCGGATGTGCTGCTGCATTTTCATCACAACCTCGTCTGCGACAGCATCCCCGCCAAAGTGAAGAACGCCCTCCTACGCGTGTGGCACGCCGACGCACTGCGCTCCGATCACAACGTCTTCTACACCCGCATCCCCGGCGCGGAGCGTCACCTCGTCGAGACCGCTTTCATCCACGGCCAGCAAGTCGGCCACGCCGATCCCGCGATGTATCGCGGCGAAAATCTGCTGCTCACCGATCTGCAAACAAAGTTCCGCCAGGATCAAAACACCCGCACCGGCAATCCCGCCCTCCCCGCCGCTGCCCAGCTCGTCCCCCGCAACGACGGCGAAAACCCCGAGTGGCGCAAAATCGAAGCCGCCTGGCGCGAAACCGAACTCCACCAAACTGGCGCCACCTTGGCCCCGCTCGATTTCGCAGACTTCATCCCTGCTGCAGCTCATCCATTGAGCAAGGCGAGCGATGGGAAGCCAGTGGGCTTGGAGCCGGATCAGACAAGAATCAACAAACCTGCTGCCACGAGAACACCCTGATTCCGCTACCGTTCACAAACACTTTCCCGATTAATCTCAATGACGCACACATCCGCATTCCTCGCCGCTCTGCTGCTCGCATCGCTCAGCGCAATGCACGCAGCCGACGCACCCGTTTCTCACCGCGTCCTCTGCACCGACTACAAGGGCAACCGCGTGGTCATTCTCTCGGCCAAGGGCGACATCGAATGGGAGTTTCCGGCGAAGACGCCACAGGATTGCTGGTTGCTGCCAAATGGGAACGTGCTCTTCAGTCAGATTACCGGAGCGGCGGAGGTGACGATGGATAAGAAGGTGGTGTGGGAATACCAAGCGCCGGCGAAGGCGCTGGTCCATTCCTGCCAGCCTCTGCCCGATGGCAACGTGCTGGTGGCCGAGTGCGTCACAGGCCGCCTTGTGGTCGTGGGTCGCGATGGCAAGGTGGTGAAGGAGATGCCAGTGAAGTCATCGCCCAAGGTGGTGAGCCACCAGTTTCGCGGCGCACGGCGCACGAGCGATGGTCATTACTGGGTGTGCCTGATGGATGAGAAGAAGGTGGTGGAACTCGATGCCGACGGCGCGCAGTTGCGCGAGGTTGCCTTTGATGGACACCCAGGTGAAATCGTGAAGCTGCCGAATGGTCATCTCATCGTCAGTCTTTGGGACAAGACGAGCATCGTCGAACTCGACGAAAACTTGAAGACTGTCTGGCAGATTGCGGAGAACGAAATCCCCGGCAACCCGCTGCGCATCCCAATGGGCATCCATCGTCTGCCGAATGGCAACACCGTCATCGGCAACTACCTCGGCCACGGTTTCGAGGGCAAGCAGCCGATGCTCTTCGAGGTCACGCGCGACAAGAAAGTCGTGTGGGAGTTCGCCGACCACGCGCGCTTCAAGACCGTGTGCCAGATGCAGGTGCTCGATGTGCCTGCCGACGCGACGAAAGGCGAAGTCCTCCGCTGAATGCCTCCACCATTGAACCCCATGAACACACCTCCACTTCACCCACGACGCGATTTTCTCGCCGGCATCAGCAGCGGATTCGCGGGCGTCGCACTTTCGCAATTGCGCGCTCGCGATGCCTCCGCCAGCGTCCCGGTGCCGAGGTCGGAGTTCAATGGCGGCATTCATCATCCGGCCAAAGTGAAGCGCGTGATCCAGCTCTTCATGAACGGCGGCGTGAGTCCCATGGATACCTGGGACCGCAAACTCGCAACATCCTTGCTCCGTGCCGCCAAAGAGCGGTGAACTGCTACCGGACGACTGCCCCCATGGAACCAATATTCATCGTTGCCGCCTTCCTTCAGATGGTTCTACTTGTTTCAACTGCGATTGCACACAGTCCAGAAAACCAAGTGTTTCAGTTCATGCAGCGTGGCACGCTGGAGTATGCGGCGGGGGATGTGGTGAAGACGACGGCCTATTTGTGGATTCCAGAGAAGTGCGGACGACTGCGCGGCTTGCTCATTCTCGGTGAAAATGCGACCGAGCACGGGCTCGTGGGGCATCCGGCGATTCGTGGGGCGTGTGAGGAGAGCGATCTGGGCATCGTGTGGTGCTCGCCGAGGTTCATGAGCGTGAAGACGCTCGATGATTCCGCGAGGCACGTCGCGTTTTTGCAGCAGTTGCTCGACGGGATGGCGGCGACCTCGGGCTACGACGAGGTGGCTAGCGTGCCTTGGCTGCCGATGGGTGAGTCGATGCATCTGCGCATGGTGTATCATCTGCTGAATGCGGCACCGCAGCGCTGCATTGCGGGCATTTGCATCAAGAACACGCCGTCGCTCACGCTTTGCAAAAACCGCGAGACGCCGCTGCTCGTCGCGGTGGGCACGGCGCAGGAGTGGTTTCAAAACAAGAAGGACATCCGCACTACATGGCAGGATCTCAGTTTTTATGACACGCTGCTGCGTGAGCGCCAAAAGCATCCTGCGTGGCCGATGAGCCTGCTCGTGGAAGGCGGCAGCGGTCACTTCGACTGCACGGAGGCGATGGCGCGGCACTTTGCTGATTACATCATCGCCGTGGCAAAGGCTCGGCTGCCTGAGGAGCCGGGGAAGCCTCTGCGTGCTGTTGCCATCGCTGAAGGTGTCCAGGCTGGCCTGCCGTTGCCGAATGCTGAAGCAGCGGAGTCCAAGGTGCGGACGAAGCCGTGGTATATGAATGAAGCGCTCGCCCGCGATGCACAGCGTATGGCGGCGATCAACTGGAAGGCCGCGAGCCAGCTTCCCACCTTCCTCGATGCGGCGGGCAAACCTGTGGCGATGCTCTACCAAGGCATCACCAAGCCCGTGCCGATGATCACGGGCGAAGACGGGATCACCTTCGACATCCGTGGCGGCTTGCTCTCGCAGATTCCGGCGGGTTTTGTCGGTGCGGGCGAACCTCTGGCGATTGCTCCAGGCACGCCGGAGGGGGAATGGATCTGCGGCTCTGTGGCACCAGCGGAGAAGGGGCGTTTTCGCATCGCGCTGGATCGGACGTGGCCGCAGGGGCCGGTTTGCGTGGCCCTGCGGCATCGCGGCACGGCGGATGTCCGGGATGTGGTGCAGCCTGGTTATCTCCAACTCGTGCCGAACAGCGCAGGAGCGGCGCAAAGCATCCACTTCGAGCCCATCGCGGATCAACTCATGAGCACAAGCACCGTTCCGCTCATCGCAAAGGCGGACTCTGGCATGAAGGTGCGCTTCTTTGTCGTCGCCGGCCCCGCGAAGATGGAGGGCGATGCGCTCAAGCTCACGCCCGTGCCACCGCGCACGCGTTTTCCGGTCGAGATCACCGTCGCTGCCTGGCAATGGGGCCGCAGCATCGAGCCACGCGTGCAGACGGCCAAGCCGGTGACGCAAACGTTTCGGCTTCTCGTCTCCAAACCCGTCGATTAACTCGCGAAAGTCATCGCTGACCCATTCATGAAACCCGCCCTCACCCTCTTTACCGCCCTGCTGCTCGCGCCGCTGGCTGCGCAAGCTCAGCAAACATCGCCGTCGGCCACAGCGGTTACCCTCGCGAAGCCCGCCGATGATCTCGCGAAGATCGTCGCCGCCTCCGGCATGGTGAACCATCTGCGACTCGATTTGCAGCGCCCCATCGACCCGCGTCTGGAAAAACTCGAAACGGGAGACATTTCGAAGCGCGATCTCTTTCGCGGCAAAACGCATGTGGTGCGCAATGCGGGCGAAGTGAGTCGTCTCTCGGGCAAACTTGCTCCCGGCGACCAGCTCGTGCTTGCCGCCGATGGAACGTGGAAAGATGCGCGATTCACCTTTCAAGGTGAAGGCACGGAGGCTGCGCCGATTCTCATCCGGCCGGAGGTGGAGGGCGCTGTGGTGTTTTCCGGGGCGGCGGGCGTGACCTTTCACGGCTCTCATTTGATCATCACCGGTTTGGAGTTTCGAGCCGTGATCCCGACCGGGAATGGAGCGGTCGTCTTCCGGCTGGGGAATGGTCGTGCTCAACCAGCGGAGCACTGCATCGTCAATCGAATCAAGGTCGAAGATTGCAACTCACCCGATGCCGCCGATTGGCCGAAACAAAAAGTGTGGTATTTGACCGCCGAATTTGGCGCGGACAACACCGTGGCGAACTCGACCTTCGCCGGGCTACGGCACCTTGGGCAAATGATCGGCGCGCAGGAACTGCCGGGCGAGGGCTTGCAGCGGCTGCACATCCTGAACAATCAGTTCAGCAACCGTCCCTATCTCGACAACCAGAATGGCTACGAAGTCCTGCAAATCGGCTGGAGTGCCACGCGGGCGGCGGCCACCGGATCGCTCATCCAGGGCAATACCTTCGAACGCTGCGATGGCGAAAACGAACTCATCAGCCTCAAAGCCTCCGACATCGTCGTGCGTAATAATCGCTTCATCGCCAGCCAGGGCGTGCTCTGCCTGCGGACCGCACGCCGCGTGCTCGTGCATAATAATATCTTCGACGGCCAGGGCCGAGAAAACACCGGTGGCGTGCGTTTGCAGGGTGATGGCCATGTCGTGGTCGGCAACACTTTCCGCGACCTGAAAAAACCGAAGGACTACTACGCCTGGCCCATCTCCCTCATGGCTGCCGACCTCGAAACCTACGGCGAGACCGACCAACTCGGCGGCTACGGTCGCACGCATGACATCCTCATCACTCGCAACCGTTTCGAGCACTGCGACAAGCGCATCGCCGCTGGCATCTACGCCAGCAAAACGTATCCGCTGCTGCCGAAGAACATCGTTGTGCGAGAGAATGTGTTCGCGGGCATGGGCGAAGGCAGCGCCTTTGACTTTATATCCCCAGATCCGAGCGGTGAGCTGCCGAAAGAGCTGCATGAATCCAGCAACACCTTTGAACCATGATGCCGTCAAGATTGATCGTTTTCCTCTTCGCCTTCGCCACCTCCGCCATGGCACAAACGATCACGTTCACCGTGAGCGAGACGGCGGGTTTGCGGCGCTTTGGGTATCCGGTGACGGCCACGCTGGAGAGTGCCGAAGGCATGATCGGAGATGCGGAGAAGGTCCGCTTGATCGCTGCTGATGGCAAAGAAATGCCCGCGCAGTTCACCGCCATGTCAATGTGGCCTGATGGCAGCGTGCGCGGACTCGATGTCGATTTCTCGCCGAGTCCGGGACCGCGTGAAACGCTGACGTATCGCGTTGAGGTCGGAAAGGAGCCTGCTCAGCCGCTGCGTGCTGGTTTGTCTGTCACTGAGACAGCCGCTGAGATCGTCGTGGCGTCTGCGGCCATTCGTCATCGCATTCGCCGCGATGGGAGGCCACTGCTGACTTCCATCGCGTTCGGCGAAAACGAGTTCATCGGCGCTGATGGCATCCGCACCACGCTTCAGCCCGGTGCCGTCAAAGTCATGAAGCGTGGTCCCTTCAACGTCACACTGAAGCTCGGCTCTGTGCAGCTCGAATACGTGAACACCAAGTCCTGGATAAAAATCACCCAACAAACCGAGAGCGAGCGCGAACTCGCCGTCGATGCGCATTTTAATCTCACCAAGCTCCCGCTGCTTTGGGACTTCGGCGCTGGAAGCTGGCTGTATGGAAACATGAGCAAACCCGGCCAAACCGTGATGCTCCAACATCGCAACGCCGCCTGGGACATCCTCACCGCTCCGGAGTCGGTTTTCGCCACCGCTCCAACCTTCGACGGCTGTGGTCACCTCGCCGATGGAGAACGAGTGGCGGCTTTCGGCATCGCGAAGGCAGCCAACGACATCCAAATGAAACTCACCGCCGACGGTCGCGTCCACGTCGCCGCCAAGAGGCGCAACCTCACCGTGTATTTCCACGTCGTCGGACAGCCCATCCCCGTAACCGCCGTGACAAGCCCACAGGCGATGATTTGCCCCCTCGTGACAGCAATATCCGAATAACCAGGAACCAACCAAGCTCCGCAACCGCAGTGCGCTTCAGCCCTCATTCCCATGAACCCGCATCCCACCCAGCGACGTGATTTTCTCTCCAGCCTTAGCGGCGGGTTCACCGGTCTCGCGCTCACGCAAATGCTCGCCCGTGAAGCAGCGGGCTCGTTTGCCAAATCAGAACTCAACAGCGGCATTCATCATCCGGCAAAAGTGAAGCGCGTCATCCAGCTCTTCATGAATGGCGGCGTGAGCCCAATGGACACCTGGGACTACAAACCCGCGCTCACAAAGCTCGATGGGCAGAAACTCGGCTCCAAAACCAAGATCGAGGGCGCGACGGGCATGCAGGGTGCGCTGATGAAAAGCCCCTTCGAGTTCAAGCAGCATGGACAGTGCGGCAAATGGGTCAGCAGCTTGTTTCCCGAGCAGGCGAAGCTCGTCGATGAGATGGCTTTTCTCCAGGCGATGACCGGGCGCTCGAATGTCCATGGCCAGAACGCCTACTTGCTGAACAACGGCTTCCTCCTGCCCGGCTTCCCCTGCATGGGCGCGTGGATCTCGTATGCGCTCGGCAGCCTCAGTGACAACCTGCCCGGCTTCATCGTGCTGCCTGATGCGCGTGGACTGCCCTACAACGGACGCGGCTGCTTCACCGCTGGCTTTTTGCCCGCCGTGCATCAGGGCACCGTCATCAAGACCGACAGCCCGCAGCCCATCGCCGACCTGTTTGCCTCCGACAAGTTTGCCTACGCCACACGCGGTGCCGATGCCGATGGACTCGCCCTTTTGAACCAGATGAACCGCGCCCACACTGCGCAGCATCCTGGCGATTCACGCCTCGCCGCCCGCGTGGCCGGATACGAACTCGCCGCGAAGATGCAGCTCAGCGCCCCCGAGGCCTTCGATGTCACGCGCGAGCCCGAATCCGCCCGCAAAGCCTACGGCCTCGACAGCACGGACAAACCCACCGCCGACTTCGGCAAACGCTGCCTGCTCGCCACCCGCCTCATCGAGCGCGGCGTGCGTTTTGTCCAGGTCTGGAGCGGCCCCGAGGGCGCGGTGAACAACTGGGACAACCATGGCAACATCCCCACGCAGCTCCCGCCGATGGCCGCCAGCATCGACAAACCCATCGCCGCCCTGCTGCGCGATCTCCGTCAACGCGGCCTCGCCGAAGACACCCTCGTCGTCTGGACCACCGAGTTTGGCCGCACGCCCTTCTCCCAAGGCTCGCTCGGTCGCGATCACAACTGCGGCAGCTTCGTGAGCTGGCTCTGGGGCGCAGGCATCAAGCCCGGCATCACCCATGGCGTCAGCGACGACATCGGCTACCAAGCCGCGAACGACATCACCACCGGCTACGACATGCATGCCACCATCCTGCACCTCCTCGGCATCGATCACGAAAAACTCACCGTGCGCACGAACGGTGTCGATCGCCGCCTCACGGACGTGCATGGTCATGTCGTGAAAGAGTTGCTGGCGTAACAAGGAAAGGCGCTTTGTAGCCGCGCCAAGGCGCTTGTGAAGCGCCTCTCCTTAATTCTGCCACACCGCGAGAGATTAGAATGGCGCAAGAGTTCTGATTTATTCCTTCTCTCGCGCCATTCTAATCTCTTGCGGTGCTCCACTCATGGATGGGCGACTCGCAAAGCCCCTTTCCTTGCTGCGTCATTTCATCATGGGTATCGCCAGGGCCGGGCGAGTTCGGTCTTGGTGCTGGCGGCGGTAGCTTAGGGGCGTGCAGCCAGTGAAGCGTTTGAAGCGCTTCACAAAGGAACTCGGATCGTAGAAGCCGCAGTCAATGGCGATCTCGGCCACGCTGGCTGCGGTGCGGCGCAGGGCGTCGATGGCGTGAAACATGCGCACCTGCTCGACAAAAGCATACGGCGTCATTTTCATGCGCTGCTTGAAGACACGCATGAAGTGCGTCTCCGAAAAGGCGCAGCGCCGTGCGAGGTCGGCGATGGTGATGCGTCCGGCGTAGTGATGCCGCACATGGTCGATGGCCGGGAGCAGGCGGTTCAGCTCGTGATCGTGTCCGGCGACGTCGTTGTATTTCTCGTTGATGGTGATGAGGCCGATGACTTTGCCCTTCGGGTCATGCAGCGGATACTTGCTCGACCAGGCCCAGGAGGACGGATGGTCAAAAAAGCTCGTGGCGTGGATTTCTTTGATCAGCGGCCGGTTGTTCTCAAAGACGAGCATGTCGTTCTGGCGGTAGCTTTCGGCGATGATGCGTGGAAAGAGGTCAAAGTCGGATTTTCCCACCACATCGAATTCGGGAGTCAGATGAATGGCCTCCTTCAGCGCCCGGCTCATGAAGACATAGCGCGAGTCGAGGTTCTTGATCATGAACATCGCGCTGGGGATCTGGTCGAGCGCCTCCAGCATCTCCCGCCCATCCGCGAGGCTGGCAAAGAAATGGCGTCGGACCGGCTGGAGGGCGTTCATGGCGGGATATTACCATTTTTTGATGGCAATGCCATACAGAGGTCAGGTGGCTCGCTGCGTTGGTTTACGACATGCATTTCCTCTCGCTCATCGGTGCCACGGCACTGCTCTCGATGTCCCTGTTCGCCCAGGAGACCCAGGTGATGCCCGGCTCCGTGCTGATCGCCTCTGCGGATGGTCTCAGCGTGTTTGATCGCGCGGGGGCGATGTCGTTTGGGCAGTTCATCGTGCCAATGAATGAGGGCAGGCCCGGCGCGGCGGTGTGGAGCGATATGATCTACGACGGCTGCAGGCTGCCATCGGGCAGCTATCTCGCCTCATCACACGAGTGGGTACGCGAGCTGACAAACAAGGGCGAAGTGGTCTGGGAGTTTCGTGTGCAGAAACCCGTCGAACTCAAAACATGCATACCCTTGCCGAACGGCGATGTGATGACGGTCGATGCCGAGAAGATGGAGATGCTCCAACTCACGGATCAGGGTCGTCGTATTGCGAAGCGCATCCCGGTGCCGACGGACGTGAAAGCATCGCCGCATAATCGCTACAATCTGCTGCGTCGCACGGAGGCGGGCACCTTTCTGCTCGCTCTGCGTGCGGAGAAGGCGTTCATCGAGATCGACGAGTCCGGCAAGGAGCTGTGGCGTCATCCGGTGCCGGATTTGCCGGTGGTGGCGGAGCGACTGGCGAATGGCAACACGCTCATGTCGTGGCGCGGTGGCTTGATTGAGGCGACACCGAAACATGAGGTCGTGTGGGAACTCAAGACGGCAGACATCACCGAGTCTCCGGTGATTATCTTCGGTGGCTTCCATCGCTTCGAGAATGGCAACACGCTCATCGCGAACTCCGACTGGCACTACAAGGCGGCGGGCGAAAACCGCGTGCAGTTGTTTGAAATCACCCGCGATAAAGAAGTCGTGTGGAAGCTCGGCCTTGAGGCCTTCAGCGGAAAGAAGCCCGGCTCGCTGGAGCCGAAGACTGGCAACATCGAGCACCGCATCATCGGCATTCAGTGGCTCGGTGATCGGCCCATCCGAACACAAGGCCCATGAAACCGACCTTTCTTCGCATCCTCGTTTCCTCGCTCGCGCTGACGTTCGCGGTCCGTGCGGACACGCCGCTGGTGATCGAAGACCTCGGCAATCCCGTGGTGCAAAAGACGCTGTCGATGCGCTGTGTGACGCGTGATGCGGCGGGCATGCTGGAGGCTTGGGCAGCGTTTGAGTCGCCCGATCGCTTCGCACTCGTCGGTGTGGGGCTTGATGATGGAAAGATCACCTGGGTGGAGATCAATCGCTTTGGTGCGCCGCCGACCTCGGCGCGTCATCCGCAGATGGTGACGGGCGCAGACGGCAACCTCTACGCCTTCGTCGGCGTGCCGGGACATTTCATCCGATACGACGTGACGAAGCGCGAGCTGACCGACCTCGGTGCGCCGTCGCCAGATGCCTCGTATTGGCTCGGCTCCGAGCTGGGGCCTGATGGCAAGTTTTACCTCGGCACCTATCCAAAGACCGAACTCGTCCGCTGCGATCCCACCACGGGCAGAGTCGAGAACCTGGGCCGCCTCACGGAAGATGATCGTCTCGTCTATGTGGCGCATCCGGTGGCGAGCGATGACGGCGTCGTCTATTGCCCCGTCGGTGCGCATCATGGCGAGCTGTGGGCCTATGACACGCGTGCGGGCACGCGGCGGCAGATTTTGCCCGAGGACATGACGACGGCGCAAGGCTGGCCGGAGGTGTGGCGCGGCAGTGATGGCCGGGTCTATGGCGAGCGATCCGGAAAAAAGTTTCGCTGCACACCCACGAGCATTGTTCTAGATGAAACGAGCAAGCGTGCGCAGCGCTCCAACCCTCGTGCACTGGGCGATCTGTTCGTCGGCGACATCGGCGAAGATGGAAAACTCGCCATCACTCGCGGTGGCAAGACGACGCACGTGGCCACCGACTTCACCGGCGTGCCACGTTTGATCTACAGCGTGAGCTGCGAACGCCAGGGCCGCATCTACGGCGGCACCGTCGCACCGGCACGGGCATTCAGTTTTGATCCCGCCACGCGAAAGCTCACCGATCACGGCCAGTTCACCGGCGGTCCGGTGCAAATCTACGACACCATCAATCACGAGCGCGGGCTCTTCCTCGCCAGCTACATGAATGCGAGCGTGGACCTCTTCGATCCCGACGCACCGCTCAAGAATGGCGAGAACCCGCGCCGCATCGTCACGCTCGACGGCCACGAGCGGCCCGTGCAGGAGATCATCGCCGCGGACGGCATGATTTACACCGGCACCACCCCATCGAAGGGCCGTCTCGGCGGCGCCTTGCTGCGTGTGAACCCGGCGGATCTCACCCATCGCGTCTGGCAGAACATCATGCCCAACCAGAGCATCCAGCGCCTCACGAGCCTGCCGCAGACCGGCGAGATCCTCGGCGTCACCAGCATCTACGGCGGCTCCTCCGCGATCCCGACGGAAAAGGAGGCGGAGTTGTTCCTGTGGGACTGCAAGCAGGAGAAGGTCGTCTTCAAAACGGCTCCGCTGCCCGGCATCAAGCTGTACACCGCCGCCGTCGCCGCGCGGAACGGGCTCGTTTACGGCACCGTGTATGGCAGCAACAAATTTTACGCCTTCGATCCCGTCGCACGCAAAACCGTCTTCACCGGCACGCTGCCCGTGCGCAGCCTGCACTTCCCTGACCTCGCTGACGAGCCCTTCGGGCCACGCGGCCTCATCTACGGCATCGGCGACGATGCGCTCATCGCCATCGATCCCTCAGACCACAGCGTGAAGGTGCTCGGCCACGACCCCGCATTGAAGCGCACCCACGGCTTCTGCATCTCTCAGGATGGCTCCCTCTACTTCGGCTCCGGCTCGCACCTGATGCGCTGCAAGCTCCCACCGCAAAACTGAATCGCCCCATGAGACTCGCCTCCCTCCATGCCGCTATGCTTGCGACAGCTCTTCTTGGCAGCTCAAGCCGATCACATGGCGCAGATGATCTGTTCTCATCCAAAATCGAGCCGCTTCTCAAACAGCGCTGCTTTGAATGCCACTCGCATGAGAAGAAGATCAAAGGTGGTCTCGCGCTCGATTCGAAGAGCGGCTGGGAAACGGGCGGCGAGAGCGGGCCGGCGATCATTCCGGGCAAACCGGAGGCGAGTTTGCTCATCCAGGCGGTGAGTCATGTGGAGAAGGACCTCAAGATGCCGCCGAAGAAGATGTTGCCCGCATCGGAGATCGCGCTGCTCACCGAGTGGGTGCGTCAGGGTGCGCCTGATCCGCGTGCGGTCGCTCAATCGACCGCGCTCGCTGCCGATGATGCTTGGGAGGTGGAGTTTCAGAAGCGTCTCGACTGGTGGAGCCTCAAACCGATGCGTCCGGCCACCACCGGCAGCGTGGACGGCTTCATCCAAGCCGCTCAAAAGACCGCCGGACTCGAAATGACCCCGCAGGCCTCGCCGGAGGTGCTGCGTCGTCGGTTGAGCTTTGTGCTCACCGGCTTGCCGCCGTCCGACTCGTCGGACATGTCCGACCTGTCTGAATACGTCGATCATCTTCTCGCGTCACCGCACTTCGGCGAACACTTCGCCCGGCACTGGATGGATGTCGTGCGCTACACCGACACCTACGGCTACGAATGGGACAATCCCGCCAAAGGCTCCCACGAATACCGCGACTACCTCATCCGCGCCTTCAACGACGACATCGGCTTTGATCAATTGCTCCGCGAGCACCTCGCGGGCGATTTGCTGCCGAAGCCGCGCATTCATGCCAAGGCGCAGACCAACGAGAGCCTCATTGGGCCGATGTTTTATCACCTCGGCGAGCATCGCCATGGCAGCAGCCTCATGTTCAACGGCATCCATCAGGAGATGGTGAACAACAAGATCGACGCTTTCTCCAAAGCCTTCCTCGCCACCACCGTCGCCTGTGCGCGTTGCCACGATCACAAGCTCGAAGCCGTCTCGCAGCGCGACTACTACGCGCTCGCCGCCATGTTCACCACGCCGCGCTGGACCTCGCGCGTCATTGATGCGCCGGGCAAAAACGACGCCGCCATCGCAAAGCTCAAACAACTGCGCCAAAGCATCCGCGACGAACTCGCCACGGTCTGGACAAAGAAGGGCGCTTTTCAAGCGCCCACACTCAAGGCATGGGCGGTTGCAAACCGCCCCTCCTTGGAAAACGCGAAGCCGCACGACATCGCGTATCCGCTCGCTCGCCTGCTGAATGACACGCTGTGGCTCACGCCGCAAAATCTCCGTGCCACGGCGAAGCAGACGACCTTCATCATCGACAAGGATCACTCCATTCTCGCCACAGGCACCACGCCGGACAAAGACAGCTACACCGTGAACTTCACCACCGAGCCCGGCGCAGTCAGCGAGATGCAGCTCGAAGCGCTCACGCATCCCACCTTGCCGGAGCGCGGCCCTGGTCGCACGAATCGCGGCAACTTCGTGCTCAATGACCTCCGCATCGAGGTGAAGCCTCGCATGGCCGATGGCAGCACGGGCAAGTCGAAGCAGCTCAAGCTCGCCACCGCACGCGCGAGCTATGCGCAGCCTGGTTACGAAGTGGAAGGCCTGCTGAAGCCTGCCGCAGGCCGCCGAGGTTGGGCTGTGGGCCTCGCGCCGCAGAGCATGGATCACACGGCGCGTTTCACCTTCACCGAGACCGTCGATCTGCCGCATGGCGGCGACTGGACGATCACGCTGGAGCATTCGTATGGCACGGATCATCTGCTGGGCCGCTTCCGCCTCTCGATGGGCCGCGAAGTGGCCTCGACCACCGATGCGGCTCAAACCGCTCGCTGGCAGGAACTGACTGCCGAATGGCAAAAAGCTCGCGAAACGGCGAAAACAAGGAACGGCGCTTTTCAAGCGCCTTGGGCGGTTACAAACCGCCCCTCCTTGGGGTGGGTCTTTGAAGGCGAAGGCTTCGAAAATGGCCAAACCGACGACGGAACGCCGCTGATCGCCCTTGAGGGCCAAAACGTCCTCGCAGGCTTGTTGCCGCGCGGATGGCATTCGCACGCCTTGAGCTCGAAACTGCCCGGAAGCCTGCGCATGCCGCCGCAGCATCTCGTGCCGGGCAAGTTTGTGAGCTTGAATCTCGCGGGTGGCGAGTTTGGCGGGCATCTCGTCATGGATGACCATGCGTTTCAAAACGAGACGATCACCTTTTACACCAACTCAGCGCCACAGTGGAAATCCTTCGCCGATGCGGAACTGAAAAACGGCGTACAACAAGTCACCATTGAGTTCTGCACCTCGTCGCTGAATCCCAATTTCCCGCCACGCACTGGTTTGGCGAAGGGTTTGCCCAACAACGACTTTGGCTACGATAAACGAAGCTGGCTGAGTATCACCGGCATTGTCTCACACGACACTGCGGGCACACCACAGGATGAACTCGATTCGTTTGTCGGGTTGTATGAATCCAACGCATTTGCTGCTCCGTGGGAACGCATCACCGCGTGGTTCAATGCCGCTGTGAGCCGTTGGTGCGAAGGCAAGTCGCGTCCAGGCGACCGCGAAGTGCTCGAGTGGTTGCTCGCGAATGCTCTGCTGCCAAACAAGGCCGAACCCGGCTCCAAGCTCGCGGCACTCGTCACCGACTATCGCGATGTCGAGGCCAGCATCGCCTTTCCAAGCACCGTGAATAGCATGGACGAGCGCAATGTAGTGGCCGCCAAGTATCCCCTCAATGTGCGCGGCAATGTGGACACCACGGGCGAACTGGTGGTGCCTGCATCCCTGAAAATGCTTCAAGGGGAACGCATCAAAAGCCGTCTCGATCTCGCGGAGTCGCTACTGCAACCCGAGCATCCACTCACCGCTCGCGTTTATGTCAACCGCGTCTGGCAATGGATCTTCGGCACAGGCCTCGTGGCCACGCCGGATGATTTTGGCCGTCTCGGTGACAAACCCTCGCACTCCGAACTGCTCGACTGGCTCTCACGCGAGTTCATCCGCGAAGGCTGGTCCACTAAGAAGCTCGTGCGCCGACTCGTGCTAAGTGAAACGTTTCGTCAAGACTCGAAGAACGCCTCGGAGGTTGATCCCTACAACCGCCTCCTCTCCTTTTACCCCACGCGCCGCCTCGAAGCCGAGGCCATCCGCGATTCCTTGCTTGCTGTCGCGGGTCGGCTCGATCCGCAACTCTATGGCCGCCCCATCCTGCCGTATCGCACCGCGCAAGACGGTGCCAAGCGCCTCTTCACCGGTCCGCTCGACGGCAATGGCCGCCGCTCGATCTACCTGCAAATGTCCATCATGGACCCACCCAAGTTTCTCGTGGGCTTCAACCTCCCCGACCTCAAACTACCCACCGGCAAGCGCGACGCCACCAATGTGCCCTCGCAGGCGCTGATCCTGCTCAACGACCCGTTTGTGAATGCCATGGCAAAGCACTGGTCGGATGAATTGATGAAAAACACGGGCGCGAGCCGTGAAGACCGCATCCGCAGCATGTTTGAGCGCGCATTTGCCCGCCAGCCGAGCGAGGCGGAGATGCAGCGCTGGTTTTCTGCCTTGGAAGACTTCGCCGGCAGCACTGCCGATGCATGGGAACGGCTCGCTCATGCGTTCTTCAACACGAAGGAATTCATCTACTACCGCTGAAATGAAGCCACATGACCACCGTCTTTGCTCACGCCGCCAGATTCTGGCGAGCGCGTCGGCTGGTTTTGGCATGCTGGCACTCCGCGCGATGGCGGGGATGCCCCTGCACAAACGCGCAAAGGCGAAGAACATCATTTTCTGCTTCATGGACGGCGGGCCGAGTCATGTGGACACGTTTGATCCAAAGCCAATGCTCAAGAAGCATGAGGGCAAGGCCATCGGTGAGAGCGCGGTGACGAAGCGCTCGCAGTCGAACGCGAACCGCGTGTGGATGGGCAGTCCGTGGGAGTTCAAGCAGCGCGGACAAAGTGGGCTTTGGGTCAGCGAGTTGTTTCCTCATATCGCGCAGGTGGCGGATCATCTCTGTGTCGTGCGTTCAATGGTGGGCGAACTGCCGTTGCATGGTCAACAGAACCTGCTGTTGCACACGGGGCGCATCATCGGCCAGGCACCGAGCCTCGGTGCGTGGGTGTCGTATGGCCTCGGCACCGAGAACCGCAACCTGCCGGGCTACGTCCTGCTCAACAATGACTGGGTGCCCAACGGCGGCCTCGAAAACTTCGGCAGCTCGTTCCTGCCCGCGAGCCATCAGGCCACAACGGTTCGTGCAAAGGGCGTGCCGGTCGATAACATCATTCCGCACGACGCCGCCGCCATTCAACGGCACAAATTGGCCCTGCTGGCGGCACAGGATTCCGAGTTCGCCGCCACCACCTCGGACGCGCGTGTCATCGAGGCCGCCATCGCCAACTACGAAACCGCATTTCTCATGCAAAGCGCCGTGCCGGACATCGCCGACATCAGCCGCGAGCCCGAGCACATCTGCAAACTCTACGGCCTCGACTCCACCGATGAGCACCAGCGCTTCTACGCCACGCAGGCCTTGCGCGCACGTCGATTGGTCGAAGCTGGAGTGCGTTTCGTCGAGATCACCTGCCCGAGCTTTGATGGAAACAACTCCCCGTGGGACCAGCACGGCCAGCTCAAGCGAGACCACGAAAAGAACGCCCGCATCACCGATCAATCCGTCGCCGCACTGATCACGGATCTCGACCAGCGCGGCTTGCTAGACGAAACCATCGTCCTCTGGGCCGGCGAGATGGGTCGCACACCGCACACGCCCAAAGTCAGCGCCACGGCGGGCCGTGATCACCATGTGAGCGGTTACTCGATCTTCATGGCCGGCGGCGGCTTCAAAGGCGGCACCGCGTTTGGCGAAACCGACGAGTTCGGCAACCTCGTCGCCAGCGATCCGCTGAACATCCACGACATCCACGCCACGCTGCTGCATCAGATGGGCATCCATCACGAGAAGCTCACCTACCGCCACGGCGGTCGCGACTGGCGGCTCACCGACGTGCATGGCCGGGTGGTGGGCGAGTTGCTAGGATGACTCTGCTGCGGCGATCGTACGATCAAACTGACGCTCCACCTCGCGAGTGGTCTCCGCGTCGAGTTTGAAGCCCACAGGGCCGCGCACGAGCGTGTTTTTGAAAATGCCCTGCCGCACGAGCAAGTGCTTCTCCACCGCCAAAAAGCCGTCGAGGCTCGTCTGCATCGAAATCAACGCCGCAAGTGGGCCGTGGATGCGATCCGCCCTCTCCACATCGCCTGCTTCGAGCGCTTTCCAAAGCGGCACCAATCCGCGAATCAAATCCGCGCCCGGCATCGTGCCCACCACGCCGCGCTTGAACGAATCGACGAGGGCTATGCCACCGGTGCCTTCAAACACGCGTGCTCGACCCTTCGTCGCATCGCGCAGCTCGCTGAGCTTCGGCCCGATAGGACTCGCCTCCGGCTTGTACTGCACGCGCTGCGGTCCAAACTCTTCCAATAGCCGCGCCTGCATGGCAATCGGCATCGGTTTGCCCACATAGCCGCTCGCATCCTGCACGATCACCGGAATGCGGATCGCCTCAATGATGCGCGTGTAATACGCCAGCAGCTCGCTCTCACCGATGCCGATGGAAACCGGCGGAATCGCCATCACCGCATCCGCGCCCACGCTTTCGGCGTGCTTCGAGTAACGTTCGGCTACTTTGGAAGACTCCGCTCCCACGCTGATCACCACCACGCCACGATCTTTGCCAAAGCGGCACGCAGCGGCGGCAAGCATCTCGCGTTCCTCACTGTCGAGGCGCAGTGTCTCCGACACCATCGCCATCACGATCCCATTCGCGCCGCAATCGTAGAGCCAGGCGATCTCGCGTTCGAGTGTTTCGAGATCGAGCGTTTCATCATCGTGCCAAGGGGTCTGAAAAACAGGCAGCACACCATAGAGTTCGTGTTTGGGAGGAGTCATGTTGATTGATTTCACCACAGCAGCTTGCCGCCATCAATGACGAGGACGCTGCCAGTCATGTAGCTGCTCGCATCGCTGGCGAGGTAGAGCGCGAGTGGCGCGATCTCCTCCGGACTTCCCCAGCGACCCATCGGGATGCTGCTGGCGACTTCGCCCTCAAACTCGGGCTTCTCGCCGATCCAACGGCGGTTTGCATCGGTCAAAAACGGCCCCGGAGCGATGGCGTTCACGGTGATGCCATGCACTGCCCAATCCGCCGCGACGGCTTTCGTAAACATCGTCAACGCCGCTTTAGAGGTCTCGTAACTGCGCCCGCGCATCGCCTTGCCAGGCCAGAGGGCGTTGATGGAGGAGATGTTGATGATGCGGCCCCATTTTCGCGGGATCATCGCGCCACCGATTCGTTTCGTGAGGATGAAGGCCTGCGTGAGGTTCAAGTCGATGATCCGCTGCCAGTCTTCGAGGGCGAGATCCTCCGTCGGCGTGTTGATGCGGCGTCCGCCGACGTTGTTGATGAGGATGTCGATGGGCGCGTGGTCACGCAGCAAGACATCGCAGAGACGGTCCGCCTCCTCGGGTTTCGAGAGATCGGCTTGGATCGAGGTTGCGTGTAAATCCTCACTGCACAAGTCCTCGCAGGCTTTGTGCAGATGCTCGGTATTCGATCCGGCAATGATGACTTGAGCACCGGCTTCGCCGAGCGCCCTTGCCATCTCCAAACCCAGCCCTCGCGAGCCGCCGGTGATCAAAGCACGACGTCCGGTGAGATTGAAGCGATCAAGAACGGACATGAATCACTTGGCTTTGAGTTGAGCGAGCACGCGATAACCATGCTCATTCAGCAGCGCGATGGCACCACGATCGCCAGAATCGCGGGCGGCATCGGCGTAGGAGTTCAGGGCGTTGTAGATGGACTCGACGGCGGCAATCAAAGACTCGGCGCGGGTGGCGGAGTCATGGGCTTTGTAAAGGTTCTCGATGCAGGTAATGAAGTGGAAGGTAAACTCCAGCTTCTTCGCGTGATACAGCGTGAGGCTGCGACTGCCTTCGCGAGCACGAGTGTTGGCGCGATACATCTCGTTCATGGCGTTCAGGTAGTGCGTCTTCACCTGCGTGAGCCATTCGGGCAGCGCCTCTTTGGAGTTCAGATGCCGCGTGAGCATGTCAGGCGCAGGGATGCCTAGTCTGGGGTCATGCTTCGCGATGAGTTCGTTTGCTTTGGCGATCTCCTGGAAGCCGAGCCACATGCGCTCGGCCACGCCCTCACCACACATGGGCGTGACGAGATCGCTCAGTGATTTTTCATCGGCGAACTCCAGATGGGGCAGCACCGAACCCTGGGCAGGCTTTGCCTCGACGATCTCGAAGCCGAGCTTGGCAGCTTTTTCACGAAGTCTTGCGGTGATGACAGCCACATCGGGATTCGCAAAGGTTTTGGCACCGCCGAAAGCTTTGCGGCCAGCGGTGTCGCCATCGACTCGAATCGGTTCAAATGGCTTGATCGTGCTCGGGATAGCGATGGCGGCGTAGTTGAGTTTTTTGAGCTGTTCGAGACGCTGATCGAGTTCAGCATCGCTCCATGACTCCTGCCCTATCGCGTTGCCGGTGTAGCCATTCCAAACACGCGAACCACTGACGGGACGAGAAACGATTTCGAGGCTTTGTGTCCTGGCATCCGCGCTGGCCAGAGCCGCACTCGAGGCACCGCTGGCGATGCAGAAGAGGTTCTCGCGTGTGCGGATGAAAAGGCGGCCATCGGCGATGCTCGGTGTGGCGATGATCTCTTCGCCGATGTCGTTTTTGCCAAGCACCTTCAATTCAGGGCCGTCTTCGAGCACGACGATGAATCCGTTCTTGCCTGCGACATAGACTTTGCCATCCGCAGCGACAGCGGAGGCGAAGTAGTCGCCGAAGTTGCCGAGGCGTGTGCGATCCCAGAGCGACTTGCCATCCTTCGCGTCGTAGCAGCTCGACATGCCGCCGCTTTTCACGAGATAGAGTCGGCCATTGTAGAGCAGCGGCGATGAAAGGTTCGACGGTGTCTTGGGGTCGATGCTCCAGAGCAGATGAGTCTTCGTCACATCGCCACTGCCGCCGCCTTTGATGGCCTGGATGATGTTTCCACCGGCGGCCATGTTGTCGGGCGATTGGAAAGCGGTGTCGATCTCCTCGGGGCCGATCATTTTGTCGCCATTCTTGTCGGAGGCGTCGAAGCGCTCATGGAATTCCTTCGGTGTCTCATCGCGGGAGAGGATCTTGTCCTGGTTCGTGTCGAGCCATTCGAGCAGCGCGTGCTTCAGCGTGCGGGTGCTGTCGCCATAGCTTTGTACGGCGATGTAGATGATGTCGTCGTGCACGACAGGCGTGACCATGATGGTGCGGAGCAACGTGTTGCAGGTCCATTTCTCCGCGCCAGTTGCGGGATCGTAGCCCTTCATCTTGCCACTGCCGGCCACGACGATGTCGCCTTTGCAGATCACGGGCACGGCGTAACCGGCGAGCATGTCTTTGCGCAGGGTCTTCCACCTCTCTTTGCCTGTCTTCGCATCGACGGCGACGAGGAAGGGAGCGAGGTCGTCGTCCTGGCAAAAGATGACCATGCCATCATGCACGATGGGCGAGGTAGCCGCGCCCCAGTCCATAAGATAAGCCGGACGCGGCATGGAGTAGCGCCACGCTTCCTTGCCAGTGGCAGCATCAAACGCCAGCAGGCCGATGGTGCTGAAGTGGACGTAAACTCGCTCGCCATCCGTGGCGGGGGTGGACGAGGCGTGACTGTTTGGCGGCGTGATGCGTGGCAGCGTGCCAGTTTCAAATTCCGTGCGCCACTTCACCGCGCCCGTGGCCGCGTCGAGAGCGTGGACCGCTGCCTTCATATCACCCGCCATGCCGGTGGCAAAAACGACGCCGTCCTTGATGATCGCCGAGCCCACGCCATCGCCTAGCCGTGCTTTCCACGCGACATTTTTATCCGCGCTGAACTCCAAGGGCAGGTTCTTCGAGGAGGAAACACCACTCGCATTGACACCTCGGAACTGCGGCCAGTCCTCGGCTTGAAGGGTGACGGCGAGAGACAGGGCAGCGAGGATGTGGCGATGCATAAATCAAAGAAGACCGATCAACCAAACAGCTCCGTGAGAGGCTTGCCCTCATCGAGGAGGTTGTAGGCGCGGCCAAGGCGGTCGTGGGCTTCGAGGTTGTCGATACCCATGGCGTAATAGACCGTCTTGGTGATGTCTTCGGGATAGATGGGGCGGTCTTTGGGATACTCAGCGCGTGCATCGGTTTCACCGACGACCTGCCCGCCCTGGATGCCTGCGCCTGCCATCAAAACGCTCATGCAGGCGGTCCAGTGATCGCGCCCTGCACCGACGGTCCCACCGCTGCGACGATCCCCGACTTTCGGCATGCGGCCCATCTCACTGGTGACTAGCACCAGCGTTTCATCCAGCAGACCCCGCGAAGAAAGGTCTTCCAGGAAGGCGGAGAAGGCGCGGTCGAACTTCGGCAGCAGGTATTGGCGGAGGCAGTTGAAATTATCGCCATGCGTGTCCCAGCCGCCGGCGCTTTTACACTGTTTGGCGGTGCTCTCATCCTCTTTCCAAAAGACGGTCACGAAGGGCACTCCGGCCTCGACCATGCGTCGGGCCATGAGCAGGCTCATGCCGTTGATGTCCTGTCCATAACTCTCGCGCAGTGCCAGGGGTTCGGATTTGATGTCGAAGGCATTCGTCGTGCTGCTGGAGGAGAGCAGATCAAAGGCACGCTCCTGCTGCTTCGCATAATTTTGGATCGCCATCTCGTGATCGAGATCACGACGCGCGTCATTCATGGCACCGAGCAGAGATTTGCGATCCTGCATCCGTGCCGATGACATGCCGCCAGACATGGAGATCGTGGGAGCAGCGAAGTTCAGCGGTTCCTCGAAGCTGCCGTTGAGGATGAACGGATCGAACTCCATGCCGATGCGGCCCGCGAACTGGCCGGGACGCGTGAAGGGCAGCTTGCTTGGCTTGTGCGGTAAGGTGATGAGCGAAGGTAGCGAGGGATGCTGCGGGCGCTTCATCGCCACCACGCTGCCCATGTAGGGCCAGTCTTCGGGGTAGGGGCGACGGTCATTGCCCTGTTGTTTGAAAGTCGGATCAGGCGCGTGGCCGGTGAGATTGTAATAGTAGCCTGCGTGGTGATCGCCCGTTGCCCGGCCTCCGTCCGTCACACCATGAACCATGGCAAAACGGTGTGCCTGCTTCGAGAGCAACGGCAGATGCTCGCAGAGCACGATGTCATCGCCCGTGGTGCGCATGGGCTTGAACTCGCCACGAAACTCCAGCGGCGCATTTGGCTTCATGTCCCACATGTCGATGTGTGAAGAGCCGCCGCAGAGGAAGAAGAGTACCGTCGATTTCGCGGGCTTCGCGAGCGTGGGTGCTGCGACGGATGAGCCCGTCGTGGCCCTCGATACACCTTTGAAACCCAGAGACGCCAGACCCATCGTCGAGGCCGTGAGGAAGGCCCGGCGATCCATAGAAGAACGGAAAAGCGGCGTGTGCATGGGAAGCGTGGCGGGTTCATACGCTGCTTTCAGCGCGAGCCTGTCACCTGTCTTGAAGTTACGAAGCAGACAATAGTTCCCCAACCAAGGCTGGCACCACGACAGTCGCGGGGCCATGGCGCTGTTCCGTGGAGTGGTCGCTGATGCCGGTGCGTTCGAGATTCATCTCGATGAGGCGCGCGCAGCCATGTTCAGCCGCGAGGCGTGCAAAGCCTGCGGCGGGATAGACCACGCCGCTGGTGCCGATGCACAGGAAGATGTCCACCGTCTCCAGCGCACGCATGATTTCATCGATGTAGTAGGGCATCTCGCCGAACCAGACGATGTCCGGCCGCAGCTTGCCAGCACGCGCGCACTCGGGGCAGGCGCTGCTGGTTTCCAGATCGCCATCCCAAGTCAGCACGGCACGACACCATGTGCAGCGGACTTGTCTGAGCTGGCCGTGCATGTGGAGGAGTTTCTGTGCACCGGCTCGCTCGTTCAGGTCATCGACATTCTGGGTGATGTGCAGGAAGGGGCCGGGCCACTCACGCTCCAAGCGCAGGAGGGCGTGATGTGCGGCATTGGGCTCCACCGTTTTCAAAGCGGCACGCCTCAAATTGTAGAAGCGATGCACGAGTTCCGGCTGCTTTTTGAAGGCCTCCGGTGTGGCGACGTCTTCGATGCGATGCCCCTCCCAGAGCCCATCGACACCTCTGAATGTAGCGACGCC
>JBIKIA010000188.1:0-8511 GCA_044361885.1 Prosthecobacter sp.
CCCCTTTGCCACGAGGCCGGTGGCTACGGAGCCGGGGACTTCCACCGGGCCTGCATGATCCGCGATGTCGATGCCATTGGTGAGGGTGATGGTCTCCGCCGAGCCATCGCGGTAGTGGATGGTGAGGGTGAGAAGCGGCTCTTTTTCCTTCATGGCGGGCCAGCCCCAGCCTGCCACGGCTCCGAGCAGGTGGAGACGTCCGCCGGGCTGGTTCACGGGCAGTTCGATGATTGATGGCATGCTGCGGCTGATGGCGCTGGCGGCGGCACCGCCTTGCATGACGATGAGATTTTTGCCGCCGCTGAGCTTGGCTGGATTTGGCAGCACAAACGGCACATCATTCACGCGGGTGCGGCCATGTTGCTTCAGTGAGACACGATCCATGGCGACTTCTTTGCTGAGATAGACGCCCTGACGACCATCGGCAGTGGCGGCGGTGTCGAAGGAGATGGGGTGAAAGCTTGCATTGCGTTGTTTGGCCCAGGTGAGCAGTTCATCATGGGTCCAGGGCTGTTTGCGCTCAGCCAGTTCGTGCCGCACGCGGGTGATCTGGAGCGGGTCCGCTGGGGCAGGCCAGGCATGCCAGCGCTGGCCGATGTAGGTGAGGACATCGGCGATCTGGGCATCCGTGTGAGTGGCCTCCAGTGGCACCATGAGGCCCTCGCCGTAGGTTTGGCCGTTGATGGGGCCAGTGAGCCCTTTGAGCGTGATGCGAGCGAGTGCCTGGACATCGCCACCGGCGGTAAACCAGGCCGATTTCACCAGCGACGGTGCCAATGTCTTCTCTGCCGTGCGCACGCCTTCGCCATCCGGCCCGTGGCAGGCGATGCAGAGCATTTCATAAACTTGTTTCCCCTTTTTCCCTGCCACTCCGAGGTTCTTCATGCGCTCCTCGCGGTCCTGATGAAGGATGAGCGGCAAGAGTGGCAGCGCTCGTTTGCCGGACAAAAACTGCGGTGGTATGGCGTGGCTGCCCGCGGCCTCTGCAGCGCGGAAAGCGAGGAAGACTTGCGTGGCGACGTGAGCGTCTGCGTCGGAAACCATGGCAAGCAGCCGCTGCTGCACGGCAGCGTCTTTTTTCACCAACAGGGGTTCAGCGAGCTGGACGGCGGCGCGGCGCACATGCGGATGCGCATGACCGAGCGCGGCGGTGATAGGCTCCGGCTGTAGAGCTCCCAGGCCCTGCAAGGCCCAGAGCGCCTGAATACGGGCATCGGGCGAGGCGTGATCGGTAGCCATGTTCTTCAATGCAGGCACGGCGTCGGTGCCGCCGCGCGTGACGATGAGTTTCTGTGCCTGATCACGCCACCAGCCATTCGGATGCGCGAGATGCGCGACGAGCTGCCCGGGCGTTTCATCGAGCATTTTTGGCGTGGGCTGCTTCGGCGCATCGTCAGGCACAAGGCGGTAGATCCGGCCATGGCGCACCACCTTGGTCATGCCCCACTTTTTCACGCGCTCGTAGCGGGCCACCCAGCGTTCGAGTTTTTCATCCCGCCAGTCGCCATGCTTTTCCGCGAGCGAGGTGGGGAACCATGTCTTCTCCTGAATGATGCCGCGATACATGTCAGCGAAGTAGAAGGCTCCATCGGGGCCGGTCTCGGTCCAAGTTGGGCGGAAGTAGCCATCGCTGCTGCGGATGAACTCGCTTCCGGGAAAGGCATTGTGCGCCGTGCCGAGGCCGTCCTTCCACTCCACGCGGCTCATGCGCAGCAGGCGACCCACCGGCTCACAGGTAACGGCGTTGCCATGCCACTGCGGCATGAGGTGGGAACGCAGCACGGTCTGGCCGCAGCTCGCAGTGAAACGCTTCAGCACAGCGCGGCGCTCCACATCGAAGTCACCATCACTCTCGTCCCACACCGGGCAGATGCCCCAGGTGCGGTCGTAGTCGGGCGCGTGCTCCTGCACATTCAGCACCGGATAACCTGCGGGAAGCTGGAACGAGTGCGCCGGATTGTTTCCCCCGCCATAGCTGCAAAACAAGCGCCCATCATCATCCCTCGCCAGACCATACTGGCTGAGGCGGCTGCGGGCGTGAGGAAGCGACGTGAGCTTGCCTGCATTCCAGGTGAGGCGGCGGTCATTGGTGCAGATGGTGGTGTCCAGATTCCAAAGCAGGCCGCTCTGCTGATGCTCGTTGTTGCCATGATCTTCCGCTCCCTGCCAGGCCACCTCATGACGATCTGCCACGCCATCATGGTTGTCGTCAAAGTAGGAGTAGATGGTCGAGGACTCGGTGAAATAGATCAGCACACGATCCTGCATGGGCAGCACCGCGCGAGGCAGGATCACGTTATCACTAAAGACCGTACGTTTGTCCATGACACCATCTCCATCTGTATCCACCAGCTTCACCACGCGGCTGATCGGCTTGAGCTGATCCGTGCCATGCTCGTCCTGCATGTAGGTGCGCCATTCGCAGACGTAGAGCGCCCCATTGCCATCAAAGGCAAACATCACAGGCTCCTCCACCATCGGCTCGGAGGCCACGCATTGCAGATGATGACCCTTTGGCACCTCGATGGTCTTCATCGCCTCCGCAGGCGGCAGCGGTGGATAAGTCACATCCGGGTTCCATTCGCCTTCCGCATGGAGCAGCGTGAAAGGCAACGTGAGAGTGACCAGCAGCGAGCCGAGACAAGCGAAAGGAGAAGATGAAAAGTGCGAGGCGATCATGACATCGAGAATACGGATGTCCGCCTGACATCTCCATGAGCACATCGGGCGAGTGCATTCGCAAAACGGGCATGGGCAGATCGAAGAGATTGACCGAGCTGTCTATCGGCGTTCCGCTTTGGCTGTGATGCCCACCTCATTCCGAGCCGCATAACTCGAAGGCGGCCAGCCGATGACTTTCTTGAACGTGGTGGAGAAAACGAACGGGTTAGCGTAGCCCACGACCTCGGCGATGCGTTTGATCGGCCAATCGGTGCTCAGCAGCAGTTCTGCCGCGCGTTTCATCCGCAGGTGCATCAAATGCGCATGGGGTGAGCGTCCCGTCGCCGCACGTGAAAGCCTGCGCAGATGCTCCGGACTCAACGACGCCACCTGCGCCATCTCCGGCATCGTCCACGTCTCCGCCAAATGCCTCTCCACCGCCTCCCAGAGGCGAACGACACGCGTATCGGGATCAAACGAGCGCCGAAACTCCTCCACGCTGACCAGCACCAGCTCCGCCCAGCGATGCAGCACCGGCGGTGGCGCACCCGCCAGCGCCGCCTCGCGGAGGCCCAGCACAGCATGGCTCAGCGGTGCCGCATTCCACCGCGTCATCACCTGCATTCGATCCGCTGGCCCGCGCAGCACCTCAGCCCCCTCTGCCACACGCACCCAACAGTGGCTCCACGGGCAGCCTTTCTCAGCATAGAAAGCATTCAACACACCCGGCATCAACAAAACAGCCTGCCCCTCGCCGCAGCTTTGCCAGCGACCATTCAGAAACACCTGCCCGCGACCTGACAGCGTAGCCATAAAGTAAGCGCCACTCAGCTTCGTGCGCACAATGCGATACGGATGCGAGGTCGTGAGCACCCCCGCATGAGCCAACCCCAACGCACCAAGTGCCGCCACCACGGGAGATCCCGCCAGCCATGAACGGGAGGCACCCTTCGCCCCACTCACCCCGAGCGTCACCGTCCCCGCTGGACGAATGTCCTCCTCCTTCCAGAGTTCTGGATTGCATGAGGCTGAAGAACGAGCTGGCATGGGGTGATAAATGAAGGCGCACGGGAAACAACGACCCGCAAGACACCGCACGATCACGGAGATTCATTTCTGCTTCAAGCCAGGGGCTTTCGTCATCGGTCCAAACTCATCGTCCAACATGCCGTGTAGGCGTTTCACCAGCGGGGCGTGATCGGGGTTGGCTGCGGTCTATTTACGTTCGCTCCGAACCGGTGTGATGACAAACACATCGCCTTCCACCGTCAGCTTGCAGCCGGCGACTTCGGCGACGTAGCGAAGGGCTTCGTAGGCGGGAACATCTTTGAGCTGCATGGTGATCTTGGCCATGGGATCGCCGCCGGGTTTGATGAGGATGTTCAAGCCCTTCTTTTCAGGATCGAAGTCTCGGCTTTTGATGCGCAGAAATTCAACCGCTTCTGCCAAGGTGGCCTCATGGAACTGCACCTTGGGGATGATGATCTCGCCGGCGGCGGGTTTCGGTCTGGTGTTCAGTATGATCGCGACCTTTTCTGCCGAAATGCTCCCCTGAGGAGTTTCGATCTTCACATCGCCAACCGCAGTGACCACTCCGGAAACCTTGTCATGGGTGAGGGATTTTGAGGTAACAACCATGCCTTGATTGCCGGAAACGGGCGACCCCGCCTGCTTCTGCTGCGCTTCAAAGTCGGCCTGCGAGATCAGGGTTACGGCGTAACGCTCGACCACGAGGCGCAGGTTGGAGAGCTGGGCCACATACTTCAGTGCCTCACCCAGAGGGATGTTCTTCAGATCCAGGGTGATTCTTGCCTCCGCGATGTTGCCGACCTCTTTGACGATCATGTTCACCCCTTTCTGGTCCGGGTCCGTCGTGGAGGTGTCAAGATCGAGGCTTTTGCGTCGAAGGAACTCCACAGCTTCGGTGAGCGTGGCGTCAGCAAAAACCACGCTGGGAAGGATGATGGAGTCGAGCTTGGCTTGGAGCGGGCTTTTATCGGCCGCAGGTTTGGCACCAACAGGTTTACCAGAGGCGGAATCGAGGAGACGTGCCGTGACAAAGACCACCGTGTGCCTGATGACGTCTTCTGTCTTTTGGGTGACGGTTCCACCGGTCCGCTCCACCATTGTTTGCTTCGTGGAGGCGGCAGGAAAGCGAAGGGCGACGGTTTGCCCTGAAAACATGCTGACATTCGCGGTCACTTTGCGCTCTCTGAAAATGGGTTGTTCCACCCCGCTCGCGTGCTTCAGAAAGCCTTCAAATTCCACGATCTGCGGTGAGAGATTCAAATCGATCTGATCCTCTCCAGTCACTTTGGGAAGCAGCGTAAGCTTGGTGCCGAGGTTCTTCGAGGCTGCCTTGCCTTCAGAGTCCTTGTAGGCGAACTCGCGACTGATCTCGCTCATGGCCTCCTGGCCGGATCGGGAAATCACTCGCGGCGCGGCGAGCATGTCCACTCCTTTGGCACCTTCGACTTTCTTCAGGAATGCACTGAATTGAACATCATTGAGCATCCCGCTGACGCTCGATGAAGCAGCAGCGTGTTCGAAAGGTGCCAGCAAGTCCTTCGCCTCCTCACCGACTTCGATAAACTTGGCTTCGATCAAAACCTGAGGAGCGTTGTTGTCCGGCGGCGCGGCCTTGGTGATGCCGAGGAAGGTGAGGAGCGCGATGCCGAGACTGAGCGTGGTTTTCATGAGCGGATGCGGGTTGGGTGGTGTGGCGATGGATTGAATGCGAGAACGAAGCGTGATGCCGCGCTGGAAGATGCCAACGAAGCCGAGACTGAGTCCGTGGTGACTGAAGGCTGTCTCAACTCTCAGCAACGTATGCCCGTAGGCGACTCGCTCGGCCTGCGGCTCACGGTCGAGCACTTGGGCATCGCACGCGGCCTCGCGATCGAGCCGGACTTTGAAGAAGGCGAGCCATAGCAGCGGATTGAACCAATGCAGCGCGAGCAGCAGGCAAAGCAGCGCGTTGAGGGGCAGATCGCCGCGCTTGAGGTGGGTGAGTTCATGCCTGAGGACCAGCCGCGCCTCCTGAGCCGTGAGGGATTCATCGAACTGCACCGGCAGCAGCAGCACGGGCCGCCACAAACCGGTCACGGCAGGACTGCGGACGACCGGCGACATCCACACACGCGGCACACGACGAAGACCGATGCCCCGGGCCAGCGCAGCGATTTCATGCAGCAAAGCATCGTTCACCGGCACGCGGTTGTGTTTGATCCGCCAAAGCGTCAGCGCATAGGAACCGATACAGATCACGATCATCCCCGCAGCACCGAGAAGCCAGGCCGGGAGCATGATTTGGCTCCAGGAAATGGGTGAAGGTGTTTCAGCGACTCCGACCGCCGATGGCGCGACGTTTAAAGCCGACTCCTGCGCCACCATCACCGGCACGGGCAATGGCGCGGGCGCTGTGCGAACGATGGAGCCGACACTCCACTGACTCTCAGGGAACGCGGGTGTCAGAAGCACCAACAGCACCGGCAACCACAGCGCATAGCGCCAGCGGGCGGGCACGCGATGGCGCAGCAACACCTGCAAGCCAATCACCACGACAGAGAGCAACGAAGCACGGGCGCTGGCGGTGAGGAGCCAGTCAAAGAGGTGTGCGAGTGTTTCCATGGCAGGTCAGGAGTTCAGAGATTGATCGAGGATTTTCTTCAACTCGCGCACCTCCTCGGCGGTGAGTTTGCTGTTCTGCGCAAAGTGGACGAGCAGAGGCTTGGCCGCGCCGCCGAAGATGCGCTGCATGAAGGACTCGCCCTCCGCACGGACACAGGCCTCGCGCTTCACGGCGG
The DNA here is from genome assembly GCA_044361885.1 of Prosthecobacter sp. Taxonomy (GTDB): domain Bacteria; phylum Verrucomicrobiota; class Verrucomicrobiia; order Verrucomicrobiales; family Verrucomicrobiaceae; genus Prosthecobacter. Next base: position 6,468 of record JBIKIA010000188.1, read on the forward strand.
GCAGGTAGGTGCGTGTGCCAGAGCTGTTCTCGCCCGTCTTGATCGCGCCCTTGTCGATCAGGCGTGTGAGGAGCGTGCGCACCGTGTTTTCGGCCCAGTTCATGGTCGGGCGCAGGGTTTTCGTGAGCTCAGAAGCGGTCTGCGGAGAAGACTCCCACAGAGCTTCCATCAGGCTCCATTCGGATTCGGAAATGTCAGGCAGGGATGGCATAATGGAAGCATATCACTACATTTGTCGGGATTCAGCAACTACAAATGTAGTGATTCGCAAAGAATCTTCCATCAGCGCTCCGCCTGCCGCTGCGTCACCAGCCACTCCATGGCCTTGAGTTCACCCTCCACCTGAACGCGGCGGGTGAATTGGCTCAGTTCTGACTCTGTCATTGTGGGCAGCAGTTCGGTGTGGCTTTGGATCACCGATTTGATGCGGGCGATGCGCTTGTCCATCTCGCCCAGCCTCTCCACGACGATGCGTTGATCGCCCGGCACGAAATCAAAGACATGAAGCTGGTTCAGCAGCTTGCGCTCCATGGAGACACTGATGAGCTGGTTGATGAGCAAGTCTCTATCCCCGCGTCCGCCCACCAACTCGGCGGCCTTCATGCCAGAGCGCCCCAGTGATTCCGCTGTGGTTTGATCACCCCGCTCTTTGGCGGCCACCATCGCCTCCGCTATTCCTGCGCTTAACTTCATCACCTCGCCGCTCATCACGGGCGTTTGCGCCATGCCCAGCCACTCGGCCTCCATGCCTCGATAGCCCGCGCTGCGATACGCGTCGGTTATGCCGGATTGCCACGTTTCACGAAAATCATTCATGCGTGTCGATTCGAGTGCCGACAGCTCCTTCATCGCCCCATCGAGATCCCTGCCATCGAGGGCCGACTTTGCAGCCAAAAGATAGCCCAGCGAGTTGCCGGGATCGTGCTCCTTCAGGCGTGCGATCCATTCCCCGGCCTCTGGTCTGCCGCCACGCTTGATGAGCAGCGCCGCAGCGACTCGCGGGTCGTCAGGAAAGCGCTTCGCCGCCTCATCCAACCACGTTTCCCCGCTTTCACCAAGCATGGATGCCACGATCAAACTCAGCGCATCGCGCCCACGCGACTCCACATAGTGCTCGATCTGCTCCGGTGTGAGTTTGGCAATCTCACCGTTCAGCATGCGCTTCAGGAAATCCGGCGTCTGCCCTGCGGAGACCGTGTGTTTCACGTCCACGGTTTTTCTCGACGATTCGGGCTTCGACCGCCGTTCCTCCATCTGTGGACGAGCGGCAGGCCAAAAGACGACCGCCGCGCAAGTGAGAGCGCACAGCACAGCAAGACCAAAGTAGAAGCGAGGAGAGATGTTCACGAAGCAAGGACGGATGAGCGCGAGTTTATTGTCTATTCCGCCCAAGTTTTGATCTCAAGGCTTGATGCTCGATTCCACCTTCACGCTGAAGTCAGGAGCTACGGTCGCGGTGACCCGGTAGTGTGGCGATGCCTCCAGGTAGCCATTCTCCGGCGGGCTGTATCGTGTTCCGTTTGCTTCAAAGGCAAGCCGCAGGCCCGAATCAGCTGTCGGGCGCACTGCCGTTCTCTCACTACCGCCTGGAACGATGTCGCGCAGCTTTTCCGAAAAGCCTTGGCCGGAGATCACCACATTCGTGATCGTAACGCCCGAGTTGTTGCGCACCGTCACCTGCGGATGTCGCGAGCAGCCCGGCACTCCCGATACCAGCAAGAGCGACAGACAAAAGCAGGCGAGGGATGAGGCATTCATCCTATTATTTTACTGCGGCCTTTCGAGGAGACAACGCTGTCATCGGGCCAAACTCCAAGTCTAACAGGCTGTGCAGTCGCTTCACCAGCGGCGTGTGCTCGGGGTTCGTGATGACGTTGTGATACTCGGCCTCGTCGGTGCTGTGGTCGTAGAGTTCGGCGGATCCGTCGCGCCGTTCGGTGAGGCGCCAGCGTTGGGTGCGGACGGTGCGGCCGTTGCCCCATTGGCAGAAGGCACCGGGTTTGCCTTCGGCTTTGGGGTCTTTGATCTGCGGGAGAAAACTTTT
>JBIKIA010000190.1:0-8465 GCA_044361885.1 Prosthecobacter sp.
CGGATTCAGCACGCCGCGATACTCCACCGGCGCGTTCGGCTTCATGTCATAGCTTTCGAGTTGCGACATCCCGCCCGGCAGCCAGACAAAGATCACCGACTTCTCCTTCAGCTTCCGCCCACTGTTTTTGGCGATGCTTTCCGCCCTGAGGAAGTCACTCATCCCCAGCCCCAGCGTGCTCAGCGACCCGATCTCCAAAAAGCTCCGCCGTGAAAGCGGACCGCGGCAGCGATGAGATGGGGCAGGGGAGTCGGGCATGAGAGAAGTGATCAAGCAACGCATCACCACTCGCTTCTATTTCAGATCTGGTTGGTCAATCATTCAGAGGGAAAGGCATCCGAACACAGACCCGTAAGTAACTCATGCTCCCGCGCTTGATTCCCACGGCCTGTCTCGTCCTCCTCTCCACTCTCCATGCTGCTGATCCGGTGGCGAAGCCGGTCGAGTTGGATGCAGCGAAGTTCCCCTCCATCCAGGCTGCGTTCGATGCCCTGCCGGCTTCCGGTGGTGTGGTAAAGCTTCCTCCCGGCAAGACGGAGATCCGTGAGCCTCTCATCATCAAGACCGAAGACACTCGCGTCATCGGCTCCGGTGCCTCTACTTGGATCAAGAACCTGAATGAAGCGGGCAAGCCCGCCCTCATCCTCCGCCCGCCGACACTTGATCAGGACAAAAAAGCCCGGCTCTGGCGCGTGCAGCTCGCCGACTTCCGCATCGAGGGGCAGGAGAAAAGCGGCGACGGCATCTTCGCTGAGGGCATCCAAGAGATCTATCTCGAAGGCATGAGCATCGACCACCACGGCGCGCATGGCATCCACCTCGTCGATTGCTTTGAAGACCCGCGCATCGCCGACTGCATCCTCACCTACAACAAAAAGTGCGGCATCGAGATCGTGAACTGCCACGACATCGTCGTGAATGCCAACCACTTCGAGGAGAACCAGGACGCGCTGCATTGCACCGACAGCTTCAACCTCTGCATGAACGGCAACAACGTCGATGACCACCTCCGCCACGGCGTTGTCATCGAAAACACCTACGGCTCAGTCGTCAGTGGCAACATGATCGAGGAATGCAATGGCACGGCCATCATTCTGGATCGCGACTGCTACGGCATCACGCTCAGCGCCAATGTCATCGCCCATCACCTGGAGGGCGGCATCGACCTGCGAGATGCACATGGCTGCTCTGTCAGTGCCAACACCATCGTGCTCGCCCACAAGTTCGGCGTCCGCGTGAGCAAAGACAGCGGGCGTCACGCCATCACAGGGAACAGCTTCACGAATACCTACATCGGCGGTGGCCTCGACAAGCGCCCGGCGGAAGGCCCCACACCCATGCACATCGACGAAGGCAGCGGCATCTTCATTGATGGCGGCCAGGACTGCGCCATCACCGGAAACACCTTCACCGGCCTCAGCACCATGGCGGTCTGGAGCACGAAAGGCAGCGCCGGACTGCTGGTGACAAACAACGTCTGCTACGACTGCGGGCGCAAGCTTCCTAAAGGCGCCCTTTGGATTGATGTAAACACGAGCGTGGAGTCTCTCATTAAAGATAATTTGACCCGCAGGTGATTTACCCGAATCTGGCACAGCCAAATGCTCGACCTGCAACGTTACAAAGAAGGAAGTCTCCGAAGCGAAGTCCACTTTACCCGAGTGGCTTTGTGGGCTCATCTCGCTTTGGGGGGCGTGGCGGTTGTCCTGCTGCTCTTTCATGAGGTCTTCCGCTGGGCCGCCTGCGCTGGACTCTGGTATCTCATTTCTGTCCTGCTCCTCAGCGGCATTCTCTCCGGCATGGCTGTCTGTCGCTACTTGCTTGCCCTGTCCTTCTTTATCTTCACCATCGGCGGCATCCTTTTCCTTGGCCATGTGCTGCCCGAGTTAAAGCCTGAGCAGCCACCGCTCATCCCCCACTTGCTCCTGCCTTTCTGGCTGGGACTGGTCAATGTTACTTATGCGGCGGGCGGGATCTTTTTGCTGACCAATGCCCGAGTCCGCAAAGCCTGCGACATCGGCTTCAAGCTCTGGTAGTTCCACAGACGCAGGTCGAGTCGTTGCTTTGCATCTTGTCAGGTCGCATCTCGGGGGACATCATCCCGTAGCGATTTCTCTCCCTCCTCCCATTCCTGACCATGGCCGACACGCCCCTCCTGCGCATCCGCGATTTGAAGATCGATTTCCGCCGCCACGGCTCCCCGCCCACCCAAGCGGTGCGGGGCATCAGCCTTGATCTTGCCCAGGGCGAATCCATCGCCATCGTCGGTGAAAGCGGCAGTGGCAAAAGCGCCACCGCCCTCGCCCTCGCGCGACTCCTTCCCGAACCGCAGGCCAGCATCACTGCCACAGAACTCAGCATCGCCGGGCATCACGTCCTGAAAATGAGCGAGAAGGAACTCAGCAAGGTGCGCGGCAAAGAGATCGCGTACGTCTTCCAGGAGCCCACCACCTCGCTGAATCCCGTCCTCCAGGTTCGCACCCAGATCGGCGAGGCACTCGCCCTGCATCGTCCTGAGGTGAAAGACCGCGAGGCCGAGATCTTGCGCTGGCTCACCAAAGTCGGCATCACCGAGCCCGAGAAGCGCCTGCGTGCCTACCCGCACGAACTCAGCGGCGGCATGCAGCAGCGCGTCATGATCGCCATGGCTCTCTGCTGCCAGCCAAAGCTCCTCATCGCCGACGAGCCCACCACCGCGCTCGATGTCACCATCCAGAAGCAGATCATGGAACTGCTCGCCACCCTCCGCCGGGATCTCGACATGAGCATGATCCTCATCACCCATAACTTCGGCATCATTCGTGACGTCGCCGACCGCGTCGCCGTCATGTTTCGTGGCCAGATAGTTGAAACCGGCCCCACTGAGCAAGTCCTCTCCCACCCCCAGCATCCCTACACGCAGGCATTGCTGGATTGCGTCCCCCGTATGGGTGCCAAGCAAGCCCGCCTCCGCACCATCGATTACTCAACCCTGGGGTAAAACGATTCTCCAAATCGTAACCCGTCTGGTCAGGAATAGAATGGGAGGAGGGCAGGGTGTCTGCCCGATGATCTGCGGCGGCTTGCCTGGCAAGGATCATGCCTTCCCATTTGCCCCGCAGCCCAAGCACCGCTAAACGCTGTTCCCCATGTCCACGCTTACCATCCAACCCCGCGCCCGCATCTTTCACGGCCACGTCTGGGTTTACGCCACCGAGATCAAAGCCCGCCTCGGCGATCCCCAGCCTGGTGATGTGGTGCAGCTTCAGGATGCACGTGGCAAACCGATGGGCAGCGCCATCTACAATCCGAAGTCCCAGATCAGCGCCCGCCTCTTCTCCTACCGCCGCCAGGACCTGGATCTCGATTTCTTCACGCGGCGCATCGAGCGCGCTCTCCGCGTGCGCGAGGCTGCCGGACTGGATGTCCGCCTTTGCCGCGTGGTTTGGAGTGAGTCCGACGGCATCCCCGGCGTGATCATTGACCGCTATGGCGACTGTCTTGTGCTGCAAACGCTGACGCTGGCCATGGACATGCGGCAGGATTTGATCGTGCAGGCGCTGCAAACCATCTTCAATCCCACCTGCATCGTGCAGCGCAATGAGGGCAATGTGCGCAAGGCCGAGGGGCTGGAATTGATCAAAGGTCCGGTCTTTGGTGATGCACCTGAGCCCTTCGTGGTGCGCCATGAAGGCAGTGCCTTCCATGTCGATCCCGTGGATGGGCAGAAGACGGGCCTGTATCTGGACCAACTGGATAACTATCAGCATGTCTCCAAACTCGCCAAAGGCCGCCGCGTGCTCGACTGTTTCACGAACCAGGGCGGCTTTGCCCAGGCTTGTGCGCTGGCCGGTGCTACAGAGGTCACCGCCGTGGACATCAGCGAGCCCGCCATCGCCGTCGCCGAAAAGAACGCAGCCATCTCCGGCGCGCAGGTGAAGTTCATCGCCGCGAACTGCTTTGATTTCCTCAAGCACCAGGAATCCAGCGGAGCCACCTACGATCTCATCATCCTTGACCCGCCTTCCTTCACCAAGTCCAAGGCGACCGTGAGCGATGCGATGCGCGGCTACAAAGAGATCCATCTGCGCGCCTTAAAAATGCTCCAGCCCGGCGGCATCATGGCCACATTCAGTTGCAGCCATCACGTCAGCCGTGGTGAGTTCCACGCCAGCATCGAAGACGCCGCCGTGGATGCCCGCAAGACGCTGCGCCGCGTCACCACCTTCACCCAGCGCCCGGATCACCCGATCCTCGCCACGATCCCGGAGACGGAATACCTCACTGGCTATGCCTATGAGGTCATCGCGTCCTGGTGAGGCCAAACAAAAAGCCGCGTGAGTTTCCTCACGCGGCTGATGATTGGTTTGAAGCTCTCAGCGAATTACTTCGCGGCCTTCTTGAGCGCCTCGGCCTTGTTGGTGATTTCCCAGGTGATGTCTGGATCGTCGATCTTGCCGAAGTGACCGTAGTTGGTGGTCTTGGAGTAGATCGGGCGGAGCAGGTTGAGCTGCTTGACGATGTCGGCTGGCTTGAAGGAGAAGACTTTCAACACGGCGTCGAGGATCTTGCCGTCGTCGATGGTGCCGGTGCCGAAGGTGTCGATGTGGACGCTCACTGGCAGCGGATGGCCGATGGCGTAGGCGAACTGCACTTCGCACTTCGAGGCGAGGCCGGCGGCGACGACGTTCTTCGCAACCCAGCGGCCCATGTAGGCGGCGCTGCGGTCCACTTTGGACGGATCTTTGCCGGAGAAGGCACCACCACCGTGACGGCCCATGCCGCCGTAGCTATCGACGATGATTTTACGACCCGTGAGGCCGCTGTCGCCCTGTGGGCCACCGACGACGAATTTGCCGGTCGGGTTGATGAGATACTCGGTGTCTTTGGTGAGCATGTTCTTCGGCAGCACCTTCTTGATGACCTGCTCGATGCAGAACTTCTCGATCTCGGCGTGGCTCACGTCAGCGCTGTGCTGCGTGGAGATGACGACGTTCACGATGCGGGTAGGTTTGCCATCGACGTATTCGACGGAGACCTGGGACTTGGCGTCCGGGCGCAGCCACTTGGCGAGTTTGCCAGCCTTGCGGATGCGGGTCAGCTCACGGCCGAGGCGGTGGGCAAACATGATCGGCGCAGGCATGAGTTCCGGAGTTTCGTCGCAGGCATAGCCAAACATGATGCCCTGGTCGCCAGCGCCCTGTTCGCCGTGCTTCTTGCCTTCGGCTTTCTCAGCGTCCACGCCCTGGGCGATGTCGGGGCTCTGGATGGTGAGGTAGTTGTTGATGAAGATCTGGTCGGCGTGGAAGACGTCGTCCACGTTGGTGTAGCCGATGCCACGGACGGCCTCGCGGATGATCTGGCCGACGTTGATGACTTCATCAATGGGCTTGGTGGTGCCGAGCTTCTTGTTCTGGAGTTTCGGGATGGTGATCTCACCACCGACGACGACGACGTTGCTCTTCACGAAGGTTTCGCAGGCGACGCGGCTCTTGAGGTCAATCTTGAGGCAGGCGTCGAGGATGGCGTCGGAAATGGTGTCAGCAACTTTGTCAGGATGGCCTTCGCCGACGGACTCGGACGAGAAGATGTAAGAGCGGGACATGGAGATGGTCGTTTGGGTTATATGGACGAATCATGATTTGATGATGCGTCTGAGAAGGCCGCCAGAGTATTCCCCAAAGCGTGGGCGTCAACCGGGGTTTTCGGGCCTCGTCAGAATGACTGTTCTTTCCAACAGGCTATCCTGTCGGGAATGTCACTTAGCGAGTTCTGTCATGCAGGGTTTGCCTAGAACTTCACAGCGGCCAGGTTGGCCATGTGAGGACAAAAGAAACCGTTCCTCTCCAGCGTCTGCGACGCCGTCGATCTGCATGATCGCAATCTCACGCGCTTCAACATCATGGAGAGGTGAGCTGCGTCATCGGTCATGAAAAACTTCATCTCACAATCACAAAACCCAACTTTGTGCTTGCACGAAAACGAAGCTGCTCCAGAATCCCGGCCCGCAGAAAAGCGGGTGTAGCTCAGTGGTAGAGCACTTCCTTGCCAAGGAAGATGTCGCGCGTTCGAATCGCGTCACCCGCTCCATTATCTCCAACCAAAGATAATGAAGCGACGGTCCGGGAAATCAGGACCTCCAGAAGGACTCCGCTCCTCCCTCACGTACTCCACAGCGGTTACGCATGTCCTCCCGCCTCTTCCAGTTCGCCGCACTGCTCCTCTCCACGAGTCTTTTCTCGGCGGAGCATTGGGCATTCCAGCCGCTGAAGCCGGTCAAAGGCACCGGCATTGATGAGTTCATCCATCGCCAGCTCGCCGAGCAGGGCCTGAAGCCCGCCCCCCGCGCCGATGCACGCACCCTGGCCCGCCGCGTCTCCTTTGATCTCACCGGCCTGCCTCCCGATTCCAGCGATCTGCCCTACGAGCGCCTCGTCGATACCCTCCTCGCCAGCCCTCACTACGGCGAGCACTGGGCGCGGCACTGGCTCGATGTCGCCCGCTACTCCGATACCAAAGGCTACGTCTATGCCCGCGAAGAAAAGCTCTGGGTCCACGCCACCCCGTATCGCGACTGGCTCGTCCGCGCGCTGAATGACGACATGCCGTATGATCGCTTCCTCCTCCTCCAGATCGCCGCAGATCAGGTCGCGCCGCCGCAGTCACCAGACCTCGCCGCCATGGGCTTCCTCACCCTCGGCCGCCGCTTCCTCGGCGTCACCCATGACATCATCGATGACCGCATCGATGTCGTCATGCGCGGCACCCAGGGCCTCACCGTCGCCTGCGCACGCTGCCACGATCACAAGTTCGATCCCATCCCCACGCGCGACTACTACGCCCTCTACGGCGTCTTCCAGAGCAGCGCCGAAAAAGTCGTCCCCTGTGCCAGTGGCGTCGATGCCGAGCTCGCCGCTCTGGTGAAAAAGAACCGCGAGCTCATGGCCAAGCGCCGTGAAGAGCAGATGACCCGCAGCCGCAGCCGCGCCGCCGACTACATCGCCGCCCAAAAGGAGCTCTCCAAGTATCCCGAAGAAGTCTTCGGCCAGCTCCTCGATGAAAAGGACCTCAATCCCTACATCGTCCATCGCTGGACCGCCTGGCTCGCCAAAAACCCCGGCATCACCCCCACCGACGAAGTCCTCCGTCGCTCCGACTCCCCCTGCTTCGTCCCCGACGAACAAATCGCCAATAACGAGATGTACTTCCCCATCGGCGTCGTCACCGAGCTTTGGAAAGCACAGGCCGAAGTGGACCGCCATCTCCTGAAAAAGACCTCGGCCCCCGCCCACGCCACCATCCTCGCCGACCGCCCCCAGCCCAGCTCCCCACGCGTCTTCATCCGGGGAAATCCCCTCACCAAAGGCGACACCGTCCCCCGGCAGTACCTCAGCCTCTTTGGCAAACAAGCCCCCTTCACCCAGGGCAGCGGACGCCTCGAGCTCGCCCACGCCATCATCTCCCCGCGCAATCCCCTCACCGCCCGCGTCATGGTAAACCGCCTCTGGCAGCACCACTTCGGTCGCGGCCTCGTCGCCACCCCCAGCGACTTCGGCAAACAAGGCAGCCCGCCCACCCATCCCGAGCTGCTCGACTGGCTCGCCCAGCGCCTCATCGACTCCGGCTGGAGCCTCAAAGCCATGCACCGGCTCATCCTCCTATCCGAGACCTACCGCCAGCAAAGCGCAGTTGCTGACTCTCTGCCCTCCGCCCTCAGCTATGCACGCGCCGACCCCGACAACCGCCTCATCGGCCGCATGACCCCCCACCGCCTCAGCTTCGAAGAAGCGCGGGACGCCTGGCTCGCCGCTGCAGGTCGGCTGAATCTCCGCATCGGCGGCCGCCCAGAGGCCCTCTTCGCCGCCAGCAACACCCGCCGCACCCTCTACGCCCTCGTCGATCGCGAAAACGTCCCCGCCGTCATGCGCACCTTCGACTTCGCCAATCCCGACCTCTCCATCCCCCAGCGCACCGAGACCACCGTCCCCCAGCAGGCCCTCTTCGGCATGAACCACCCCTTCGTCGTCCAGCAGGCGAAGTCACTCATCCAAAACGCCACCACCGCCGCCACCTCCCCCGAAGCCCGCCTCCGCTTCATCTACCAAAAACTCTTCCAGCGTCCCCCCACCGCCACCGAGCTCACCTCCGCCCTCGCCTTCGTCCAGGAAGACAGCGCCCCCACCATCGTCGAGGCAGACCACTCGAAGTCCTGGCACTACGGCTACGGCGCGTGGGACGAAGCCGCAGGCCGGGTCAAAACCTTCACCCCCATGCCCCACTTCACCGGCAGCGCCTGGCAGGGAGCCGCCGACTGGCCCAACCAAAATCTCGGCTGGGCCCAGCTCACCGCCACCGGCGGTCATCCCGGAAACACCCGCCAGCACGCCGTCATCCGCCGCTGGATCGCCCCCGCCACCGGCCACTACGACCTCACCTCCACCCTCATCCACGAACCCGCCGTCGGCGATGGCATCCACGCCTACCTC
>JBIKIA010000189.1:0-8465 GCA_044361885.1 Prosthecobacter sp.
CGAATGGGAACCGCTTTTGCAGGAGCACAAGATCCACGCCTACCTCTGCGGCCATGATCACGACCTCCAGCATCTGGAAGTGGAGGGTAAATTCACCTCCCACATCCTCTCCGGTGGTGGTGGTGCGAAGACACGCAAGCTGGAGCATCCAGAACGCAAGATGCCCTACGGGCTCGATGTCCACGGCTTCACCCACATCACGGTGAAAGCGGACGCGCTCACCTTTGCACACCACGGCGTGGATGGCACGTTGCTGCATCGCTTCACGAAGCGACTGGATGGCAAAGTGGAGATCGGCTGATTTGCCCTTCCCACCCGGCGCGCTTTCCGCTAGCTAGGAAGTGATGAGCTACTCCCACGACACTGATCCCCATTCTCTGAAAAAGACTCTCGGAGGCTGGCAGGTGCTGTTTTATGGCCTCGGCTCCATGCTCGGCGCGGGTGTGTATGCCCTGATTGGACGTGCCGCGGAGAACTTGGGAAACTCGGTCTGGCTCGCCTTCCTCGTCGCCATGATCGCGGCCATGCTCACAGGGCTCTCGTATGCCTGTGTTGGCAGCCGCTACGCGCGTGCGGGCGGTGCGGCGTATGTGACGCACCGCGCTCTCGACAAACCGTGGCTGAGCTACATCGTCGGCATCGCGGTGATGATGAGCGGGCTCACCAGCATGGCCACGGGCTCGCAGGCCATTGCGGAGAATTTGGAGAAGGCCTTCGGCATTGTCCTGCCGATCAAGCTCGCCGCCATCGGGCTCGTGTTTCTCGTCGGCTGCATCATCTATCGCGGCATCCGCGAGAGCATGTGGGCAAACATCATCTGCACCGTCGTCGAGGCGTCGGGCCTGCTCTTCATCATCGCCGTCGGTATGAAGTACTGGGGCAGTGTGAACTACCTCGAAAGCGCGGGCGACACCGTCGCGGGTGGCCCAGGCTCAGGCATCACGCTGGCGCTGGTGATGCAGGGCGCGGTGCTCACCTTCTATTCCTTCATCGGATTTGAGGACATCCTCAACGTCAGCGAGGAGGTGAAGAACCCGAAGCGCGATGTGCCCTTCGGCCTCATCGGCGCGATGATCCTCGCTACTCTCATCTACATGGCCGTGGCCATCACCGCCGTGTCCGTGGTGCCCTGGCGTGAACTCGCCGCCAGCAAGACACCACTCATGGAAGTGGCGCATCGTGCCGCGCCCTGGTTCAAAGGCGTGGATGGCGTGTACATCGGCATCACCATCTTTGCCATCGGCAACACCGCCCTGCTGAACTACCTCATGGGCTCGCGTCTGCTCTACGGCATGAGCCGACAGGGATTGCTGCCAAAGATCCTCGGCAAGGTGCATCCCGTCCGCCGCACGCCGCATATCGCCATCTTCGTGCTGTTTGGCATCGTCTCGGCGCTCATCCTCAGCGGCAGTGTGAAGCAGCTCGCCGAGTCCACCGTGCTCCTGCTGCTCACCGTCTTCACCGTGGTGAATGTCTCGCTCGTCGTGCTGAAGCTACGCAAAAGCGAGGAGCGCGGTGGCTTCGAAGTGCCCATCATTGTGCCAGCACTCGGCGCGTTGGTTTGCGCCACGCTGATCATCACGCGACTCAATACCGCACTGACGAGCAGCAATCCTGCCGAGCGACCCGCACCGGTGATCTCCATCGCCATCATCCTCATCGGGCTCGCGCTTTACAAAGTGCTGAAGCCTAAAGACGTGCTGGCGAAAGTGGAAGACTGAGCTGCGCATGAGAGTCCTCATCGTCGTCGAAAACCTGCCCGTGCCACTGGACCGCCGAGTCTGGCAGGAAGCCTGTGCTTTGCGCGATGCCGGGCATGAGGTGACGGTCATCTGCCCGCAGATGCGCGGCTACACTCAGGCGGAGGAGGTGCTGGAGGGCATCCAGATCTATCGCCATTGGATCAGCGATGAAGCGCGCGGCATTCGCGGATTCATCCTGGAATATGCCACAGCGCTCTGGGGTGAGCTGCGCTGTGCTTTGAAGGCTTGGCGGCGCACGGGCTTCGATGTCATCCACCTCTGCAATCCGCCGGATCTACTCTTCCTCGTGGCTCTACCTTTCAAGCTACTCGGCGGCGTGAAGGTCATCTACGACGTGCATGATCTCTGGCCCGAGATGTTCGAGGCCAAGTTCGGCAAACGCGGCCCGCTTTACTGGGCGGTGCGAGTCGCGGAACGCTGCACGCTGACACTCGCGGATGCGGTGATGGCTACCAATCAGAGCGTGCTCGCCGCGGTGAAAGAGCGTGGGAAGAAGCGCGACGACGAGGTCTTCATCGTCCGCACCGCACCGAACAAACTGAACACCGCCACGCCACCGGACCAGGCTTTGAAGAAGGAAAAAAAGCACCTCGTCGGCTACATCGGCGTCATGGGGAATGCGGATGGCGTGAGCTACCTCATCGAGGCCGCGCGGCACATCGTGCAGACGCGGGGCAGGGGGGACGTGCAGTTCCTGCTCATGGGCAGTGGCCCGGAGCATGCGGAGCTGCTGCGGCTGCGTGATTCGCTCGGGCTCGCTGACTTCATCGATATGCCGGGACGCGTGACGAATGAGTTCCTCTTCACTGGCCTCCAAACCATGGACCTCGGAGTCGCCTGCGACCCCATCAACGACTACAACGACCACTGCACCATGAACAAGACGCTGGAGTACATGGCCTTCAGCAAGGCGCAGGTCATGTTCGGCACACGCGAGGGACGCTTCTCCGCTGGCGAGGCCGCCCATTACGTCATGGAAAACAGCGCCGAAAAGCTCGGCGATGCCATTTTGGACCTCCTTGATGATCCCGCCCGCCGCGAGCAGATGGGCCGCCTCGGCCACCACCGCCTCAGCACCGAACTGAGCTGGGAAAAGAGCGTCCAGGAGCTGCTGAAGACCTATGCGCGGGCGGTGCGGTAGGACTTCAAGCCGGAGGCTTGAGAGAGATTAGCCGGTGGTGAAACCACCGGAACACAACCGCCAAAACCTTCGCCTACGACATGCGTCCTGAAAGGACGCGAGAAGTCAGCGCCGACTACCCAGCCCTTGATGGATTGTTGATTTCTCGCGCCCCGCCGGGGCGCTGCAAGGGCGGGGGTGGTTTGCCTGTCAAAACCGGTGGTTTCACCACCGGCTAATCTCTCTGCCCCTTCCAGGGGCATTAGGCCGCTTCCATTCCCCATTCTTCCAGCCAATCCACGGTTGAACTGGCCCACCCCCTGCGCTTCTCTCCGCCCTCACTTTTCCCTCAAAACACACATGAACTACGACCTCATCGTCATCGGCGGCGGGCCTGCGGGCTACGTCGGAGCTATTCGCGGCGCCCAGTTGGGCAAAAAAGTAGCTGTTGTCGAAAACGACCGTGCAGGTGGCACCTGCCTGAACTGGGGTTGCATTCCGACGAAGGCCCTGCTGAAAAACGCCGAGCTGTATCACACCCTCACGCATCGCGCCGAGGAGTTCGGGCTGAAGATCGGCAGCATCGAGTATGACTGGTCCAAAGTGATCGGCCGCAGCCGTGGCGTGTCTGACAAGTTGAACAAGGGCATCGAGTTCCTCTTCAAAAAGAACAAGATCGACTACCTCAAAGGCACCGCCAGCATCCCTGCCGCAGGCAAAGTGGAAGTCACCGCAGCTGATGGCAGCAAAGCCACGCACGATGCCGCGAACATCCTCATCGCCACCGGCGCGAAGAGCCGCCCGATGCCCGGTTTCCCCTTCAACGGCACCACCGTCATCGGCAGCAAAGAAGCCATGACCAACACCACGCAGCCAAAGAGCATCGTCGTCATCGGCGCAGGCGCTATTGGCATCGAGTTCGCCTACTTCTTCAACGCCTACGGCACCAAAGTGACCGTCGTTGAGATGCAGCCAAACATCCTCCCGGTCGAAGACACCGAGGTCAGCCAGTTGCTTGAGAAGAGCCTCACCAAGGCAGGCATCCGCATTCTCACGAACACCAAGATCACCAGCACTTCCGAGGACGGCAAAAGCGTCAAAATCACCGTCGAAGGCGCGGCCAATGAAACCATCGAGGCCGATGTGGCCCTCGTCGCCATCGGCGTCTCCCCCGTGCTGCCCGGCGGTATCGAGCTGAAGCTCAGCGACCGCGGCTGGCTGGACACGAACGACCGCTACGAAACTAGCGTCAAAGGCATCTACGGTGCCGGCGACATCATCGGGCCGCCTTGGCTCGCCCACGTCGCCAGCTACGAGGCCGTGCAGTGCGTCGAAGGCATGTTCACCAAGCACAAGCCCAAGAAAGTCGGCGTCTTCCCCGGCTGCACCTACTGCCATCCGCAGGTCGCCAGCATCGGCCTCACCGAGCGCGCCGCGAAGGAAAAGGGCCTCAAATACAAGATCGGCAAATTCCCCTACCAGGCCAGCGGCAAAGCCCTTGCGGCAGGCGAGCCCGAAGGCTTCGTCAAAATCATCTACGGCGAGCCCCACGGCGAAATCATCGGCGCGCACATGATTGGCGCCGAAAGCACCGAGATGATCGCCGAGATCGGCCTCGCCATGAACCTCGAAGCCACCTGGGACGAAATCGAAGCCACCATCCACGCCCATCCGACCCTGTCCGAGATGGTCAAGGAAGCCACCGAGGTGGCCAAGGGGCATCCGATTCATGTGTGAGGTGATGCAACAGAAGTAACCATTCGGCCGCCGCAGAACTTCATGGTTTGCGGCGGCTTTTCTCATCAGGCTCATGATCTCTGCCTACAACCGCTCTCAGATTCTCAAAGCCGTATTCCTCGCTTTGGCGGGTGTGATTTGTTATCTGCTCGCCTGGTGGTTTTTTGAGCTCGGGCTGACGATGATCTTCGGTGGTTTCCGTCTGTCGATGGTCTGGGTTCCTTGGCTGACGCTGGCGGCTTTGCTCGTGATCACTGGGTCGGGTTACCGGCAATGGCAGCAGGGCGGGGGCTTCAAGACTTATGTCGAGTCCTCTCTGTTTCATGATCTCGGAGAGGACAGCGGCAGTGCTGTCTGGACGGACATCTATGCTCACCGGGTGACCGGTCCTGCCTACATCGTGAGCCAAGTTTGTCTCGGAGGGCCTCTGTTTCTTTTGAAGGCGTGGAAGCATTTCCAGCAGCGGCTGTTGGCTGAGCCAGGTCTGGAGGAGCGTCTGAAGGAAGTGCTGACGATCCTGCGAGCAGCCAACAAGTGGCAGTCCATCGACGAGTATCCGCAGCATCGCCGCGAAATCCTGATGCTCGCCCAGATGCAGCAGATCGACTTCAGCGCCCACAAGGGCACGCCACGTATCAAAGCCTCGCCCCCCGCCCATGGAGTTTGATTTCAGCCTTCGACGTTCTCTGCTTCTCGCCGCGTTGGTGGGTGCCTTTGCCCTTTGGGGCGGCTTTTCCGCACCTGAAGTGAGCGAGTATCATCACTCCCGACATGTTTATCGGGCTTGGTTCATGTGCATGGCGCTCTTCGTCGGAGGCGCGGTCTCTGTTTCTGTGATCGAGCACATCATCGGGCTCCTGGACCCGACAAACCTGCGGCCTGCGTATGTTTTCATCGGAGTGATCTTGATGGTGGCCGGGGTTTTGTGGCTGCGTGCTTTAAAAGAAGGCGTTGCGTCCAAGACGGCTGGACTCGCGCTGCACTCCGCCGGACTTCGCTCAGGGCACTCAGACTTGGAGACCTTCGGGTGACGGAACCGCGCCGCAGGCGACGGAGCGCGGACTTCCAAGTCCGCAGCGTCTCGAACGGAGATGTCGGGTGGAGATGCAGATCGAAGGGTATTCGAACCCAGGTCTTCGGGTTGAAAGCGCGTGAGGATTGAGAGCTGGCGCTGGGTGTTGGCGAACTGCTGCGGAGTCGGAACTCCGCGCTCCACTTACGGGCGCCGACCGTAGTGGCGGAAGCGCCTTTGGCGGTGCGGACGTGATGTGAGAGTGGTGCGTATGAGGCTCTGCGATCCAATGGAAGTTCTTGCGCCTTCGCGATTGTGGCGCAGGGAGGCGCTGTGCTCCTCAGGGGCGTTTCATTTCCTTTCTCCATGATCTGGCAGGCAAGACATCACCGAATCGAGTTTCCCCGCCGTCCGCTGGTGATGGGGATTGTGAACATCAATGATGACTCGTTCTGCGGTGACGGGACGCTGGATGCTGACAAGGCACTGGCTCAGGCGGCGCAGATGCTGCGGGACGGGGCGGACATCATCGACATCGGGGCGGAGAGTGCGCGGACGAATCGCGGGCCGATCTCGGTGGAGGAGGAGGCGGCGCGGCTGCTGCCCTTCCTGGCGAAATGGCCTGAGGTGGCGGCGCGCTTCGCCTCACCGCTGCTCTCGATCAATACCTGGCGGAGCGAGGTGATCGCGGCTGTGCTGCCGCACGGCGGGGATTTGATCAATGACATCAGTGCGCTGCCGGACGAGACGAATGCGCAGCTATGCGCGGAGCATGGGGCGAGTCTGCTGATCATGCACAGCATCGGCCAGCCGAAGGTGCCGCACACGCATGTGGCGTATGCGGACATCTGGGAGACGCTGGAGAGGTTCTTTGATGAGAAGCTGGAACTCGCGATGAAGGCTGGGCTGAAGCCGGAACAGATCGTGCTCGATCCGGGGATCGACTTCGCGAAGCAGCGGGAGGACAATTTGGAAATCTACCGACATGCGGAGCGGCTACAAAAGTGGGGCAGGCCGGTTTTGCTGCCGGTGTCGCGGAAGACGGTGATCGGGCAAGTGCTGGATCTGCCACAGGCGAATGACCGGGACGCAGGCACGCTGGCCTGCATCAGTGCCGGGATGCGGCGGGGCTCGCAGATCTTCCGCGTGCACAACGTGAAGGCGGCGGCGCAGGCGGTGAAGGTGTTGTGGGCGGTGAGGTGATCAGCGGCGGACTTCGCCCTTGGTCACATCGCCCGGATCATCGAGCGCCATGATCTGATTGATGGTCTTGAAGCGGCCTTTGTCTTCAAAGGCCCAGACGACTTTCTTGTCGGGCGTTAGCTCGAGAAATTGGGGCTGCTCGCCGAGGTGGCCATGGCCGAGATAGTTGGCGAAGATTGTATTCCCATTCGGCAGGCGATGGCAGCCGGCCATGAGGCGGAGGGTATTGCCAGGGAGGTCGTTTTCGTTGAGTTCCCAGACGGTTTTGCCGCTGGGATCGACTTCGACGACCTTGTGCCCGTCTCCACAAGTGATGAGCAGGTTTTTGTTGGCGAGCTGCACGACGCCATGGGGATCGCCAGCGACGGGGACTTCACGCAGCACTTTGCCGTCGCCATCGAGTTCGACGATTTTGCTCTCGCCTTTGAAGCAGACGAGGTAGTGGCCGTCGGGGGTCTTGCGGGTACCACGGAATTGGTTGTGGAGCTTCACGCTTGGAGCGGTGACGAGTTTGATCTCCTTGGTGATCTTGCCGGCGCGATCGACCTCGATGATGCGGCTGGTGCCGCACTCGACGACGAGGACATTGCCGTCAGGCAGGGGCTGGCAGGCGTGGCATTCGACCTTCACGTCCGTGGGGGCTTTGTATTCCCAGACGAGCTTGTGATCGCGGGTGATCTCCTTGGCACCGCCGACATAGGCGAAGAGGATGTTTCCGTTTGGCAGGCGCCAGCAGTCCTGCGGGTTTTTGGCCTCTTCCTGCCATTCGATCTCGCCGGAGGCGGAGAGGAGGGTGATCTTGCCGCCACCGTAGTCGCAGCAGAGGAGGGGGCGGGCGGCGAAGAGGCTGGTGCCGAGCAAGGTGAGGGCGGAGAGGACGAGGGCGAGTTTCATGCGGGAGGATGTTTAACGGTGGGGCTGTCTGCATCTTCCCGAGCAGACATGTGGGCACAAAAAAGAGAGGCACCTTGCGGTGCCTCTCCGTGAATTGAACTGAGTCGGGTGTCAGGCTTATTCGCCTGGACGCCATTCTTCGGTGGCGAACTTGAAGGCCTGCTCGAGTCCGACGAGGTCGGTGCTTGGGCGGAGGGCTTCGAAAGCAGCGCTTTCCTTCTGAATTTCGGCTTCGTTGTAGTTGAGGGCCTTGACGGAGAGTCCGACGCGGCGCTCGACTTTGTCCACCTTGATGACGCGGGCTTCGACATCGTCGCCGACGTTGATGACGTCCTTGACCTTGGCCACATGATCTTCGCTGAGCTGGGAGATGTGGATGAGGCCGTCGATGTCGCCATCGAGTTCGACGAAGGCGCCGAAGCTGGCGATCTTGGCGACTTTGCCTTTGACGATGTCGCCGACTTTGAAGCGGCTGTCGATGACGCTCCATGGATCGGTTTCGAGCTGCTTCATGCCCAGGCTGATGCGCTGGTTTGGCTTGTCGATGCCGAGAACGACGGCGTCCACTTCCTGGCCCTTCTTGAGCATCTCGGATGGGTGGTTGACCTTGCGTGTCCAACTGAGGTCGGAGACGTGGATCATGCCGTCGATGCCTTCTTCCAGTTCCACAAAGGCACCGTAAGCGGTGAGATTGCGAACAGGGCGCTTGAGTTCCGTGCCCACTGGGTAACGGAGG
>JBIKIA010000191.1:0-8462 GCA_044361885.1 Prosthecobacter sp.
ACGCCGATGTCGGGGAAGCTGCGGTTGCTGCCATCGTGGGCGAGCATGAAGGTGGCGAGGCGGGTGCTATCGGTCTGGAAGGCGAGGGCGAGCAGGTCAAACATCACGCGGATGTGCTGTTCGTAGTTGTCCGGCACGCCTTCGGGCACGGTCATATCCTTTGGGAGCTGAGCGGTGAATTTCTCAGCGCGCTCGATGCGCATCTCGATGTCGCGCACGGACTCGAAGTATTCGTCGATCTTGCGTTTGTCATTGCCACTGACCTTGCCCTGGAGGGTTTTGGCCTCGGAGAGGACGGTGTCGAGGATGCTTTTTTGCAGGCGCTGACGGCGGGCACCATCGGCCCCACGGGCACCGGAGGCACCGAAGCCGAAGAGGCGCTCGAAGACGAGGCGGGGGTCCATCTCGGGAGCCATGGGCATGGTCTCGTTCTTCCAAGCGAGATTGAACTGGTAGGCGCAGGAGTAGCCGCTGTCGCACCGGCCCGCGCTGCGTTGGCCGTCGGTGCTGAGTTCCAGGGAGGGCAGGCGGGTGAGATGGCCGATCTTTTGAGCGGCGATCTGGTCCACGGAGACGCCGAGCTGAATGTCTGCCCCAGCGGTCTTCTTTGGCATGCAACCGGTGAGGAAGGTGGCGGTGGCGCGGGCGTGGTCGCCGCCGCCATTGCCATGGGAGCGGGCGAAGTCCTGGGCGAGGCCGGAGACGACCATGAAGTCATTGCGGTGCTTCTCCAGTTCTTTCAAAGAGGTGCTAAGTTCATAGCTCGCGCCTTCGCCGGTGGGGAACCACTCGTTCACGTTCACGCCATTCGGCACATACAGCCAAGCCGCGCGGAGCGGGGCCTTTTTCACAGGCGCCGCTGCGGCAAAGGCACGGCTGCCGAAGGATTCCAGAAAGGGCAGGCTCATCACCGTGCCGAGTCCGCGCAGCACTTGGCGGCGGCTGATCTGATGTGAGGCAGAAGCAGTTTCGTGAAAGGGATTCATAAGGGGGGGATGGCATACGTCTGGCATGGCGCGCGCCTTTCCTGTTTTTGCCTGCAAGGGGTACTGTGTTCTTCGGTCACAAGAATCGACATCTGATTCGCATGATCCGACATGGTTTCCTTTGATGGATTGCCTTTCCAACATGCGTTGGTAACTCTGGCGATTCACAACCCTGTTCCCTACATGTCCGCTTCATCTACCCAATACGACGCGCCCAAATCCTACACTCTCATCTGGGTGCTCACTCTCCTGCTCATCGTCGGGTTTGTGATTGGTCTGCTGATTTTCCCGCCGCTCTATGAGGCTCCCAAATCTGATGCTTCGAGCAGCGTGCTCTTCGTCGGGCGCTTCCACCCGATCCTGCTGCACATGCCAGTCGGTGCCCTTGGGTTGCTCTGCCTGATGGAACTCATCTGCTTCACCCGCCGCGGGGAGGAAAGCTTCGGTGCCGGGGCTTTGCTCACACTTCTGGTCGGATCGGCAGGCTCAGTGATGGCTGTGCTCGCGGGCATCATGCTTTCCCGTGAGGGAGGTTATCAGGGGGGGAACTTCACCCTGCATCAGACCCTGGCGCTCCTGGGCACCGCTGGCGTGCTATTGGCGCTGGTGATCCGCATCTATGCGATGGGGCATGACAATCGTGAACTCATGCACGCCTACCGGGCCGTCTTCTTTGGCAGCTTCGGTCTTATGGGGCTCGGTGCTCACTTTGGAGGAAACATGAGCCATGGAAGCAAGTTCCTTACCGAACACGCGCCGGAGCCAATGAAGTCCCAAATGATTGCCATGGAGAAGTGGATGCTCAGCTTTGTCGAGAAGCCGAAGGCTGAAGTTCCTGCTCCAGCGCCTGAAGCTCCAACACCCGCGCCCGTTCAGCCCACGCCGGCACCTGTCGCAGTCACCCCAACTCCGACCCCGACGCCTGTTACTCCCCCTGCTCCAGCTACCTCGGCAACCAATGACAAGCTCGTTTTTCAGCATGTGATCCTCCCCATTTTCGAAGCCAAGTGCAACAAGTGCCACGGCGAGGAAAAGCAGAAGGGCGAGCTGCGGCTCGACACCTTTGAACTCACCATGAAGGGCGGCGAAAACGGCGACAACATCGTGGCCGGCAAGCCCGCTGATAGTCTGACCATGCAGCGTATCGACCTCCCTGCCGATGACGATGAGCACATGCCGCCCGACGGCAAAGATCAGCTCACGCCTGCCGAAACTGCTGCCATTCGTTACTGGATTCAGGCCGGTGCAAGTGCCACTCAGAAGGTGTCCGAGGCGCAATTCCCGCCCGAGGCAAAAGAAGCTGTCAAACTTTGATCCTGCCACGCCTTGGCAAGGGATGACGTTTTCGACGCGTTACCTTGACCGCTTTCCATTTCAGTTAAAACGCCCCCAAACCACCCATGAAGAAAACTCTGCTGCTTCCGGCCCTCCTCGCCCTGAGTCTGCATGCTGCCGACCAGCCTGCTGCTGATCCCGCCCTCAAGGCCGCACTCGACAAGGTCAACGCCACCGGTGCCTCGCTCATGCCCATCGCCGCCGATGGCAAGACCTACCGCTTCACCGCGCTGAATGTCGCCAAAGAGTTCACCGATGCCGGACTCGCCCCGCTGGCACCCATCGCTGACAAGGTCGTCTCTCTCGACCTGGCTCGCACGAAGGTCACGGATGCAGGTCTGTCCGCTGTCGCCGCGATGAATAACCTTACCGAGCTGCACCTCGAAGGCACCGCCGTCAGCGATGCTGGACTTGATCACCTCAAAGGTCTGGCCGCCCTCGAATACCTGAATCTCTACAACACCAAAGTCACTGATGCCGGACTCACCAAGATCGCCGGGCTCAGCAAACTGAAGTCGCTCTACCTTTGGCAGAGCGGCGTGACCAAGGCTGGCGTGACCGCTTTGAAAGCCAAGCTCCCAAAGACCCACATCAACAACGGCTGGACCGCTGAAGACGACGCCAAGCCAGTCGCCATAGCCGCTGCAGCACCTGCTGCCGCTGCTCCCGCAAAACCTGCGGATGCCGCTGCCAAGCCAGCCGCTGCTCCAGCTGCCGCAGCCCCGGCCACCGGTGGCAAACTCGACCCCGCCATCGCCGCGAAGGCCATCGTTTATCAGGATATCATCGCCCCCATCATGCAGGCCAAGTGCGTCGCCTGCCACGGTGAGGAAAAGAAGAAGGGCAAGCTCCAGCTCCACACCTTTGCCTCCATCATGAAAGGCGGCGGCGACGGCGCGAACACGGTCATTGCGAAGAATTCCAAAGAGAGCCTGATGCTCACCCGCGCCAATCTGCCCGCCGACGACGATGAGCACATGCCGCCGAGCGATGAAATACAGCTCACGAAGGAAGAAGTGGCCCTACTGAAATGGTGGATCGACAGCGGTGCCTCCGAGAAAGACACCGTCGCTGCCGCCAAGCCCACACCCGAAGTCGAAGGTACACTCGCTGCCCTCCTCGCCAAAGGTTTGCCGAAGGCCAGCGCCGCCGTCGCCAAGGTCGAGAAGCCCAAAGCTGCTCCGCTGACCGATGCTGAGAAGAAGCAGGTCGCCGAAATCTCGGCGAAGATGCAGGCTCTCAACGCCAGCCTCATGCCGCTCGCTCAAGACACCGAGCAACTCCGCCTCAGCGTCATCAATGCCGCCGACAAGTTCGGTGACAAAGAACTCGCCCTGATCGAGCCCATCGCCGCCCATGTCGTCTGGGTTGATCTCGCCCGCAGTCAGGTCACCGATGCCGGTACTGCCACCCTCGCGAAGCTCGCGAACCTGGAGCGCCTGCACCTCGAAAACACCAAGGTCACCGACGCAGGCATCGCCAAACTCGGCGCACTGGCAAAGCTCGAATACCTCAACCTCTACGGCACCAAGACCACCGATGCTGGCATCAGCAAACTCAGCACCGCCAAAGGCCTGAAGAAGCTCTTCGCCTGGCAGACCGGCGTCACGAAAGCGGGTGCCACTGCCCTCGAAGGTCAGGTCCCCGGCTTGAAAGTGAATGTTGGCCTCAGCGAAGCCGAGATCGCCGCCCTCACTGCTCCGCCGCCTGCACCTCCCGCACCACCACCAGCTCCCGCCAAACCAGACGCTGCTAAGAAAGCAGATCCCAAAGCCGCTCCAGCCGCGAAAGGCAGCGATGTCATCAAGACGGCCATGAAGACCCACTTCAAACCCGACGACGCTCTTTGCAAAAAAGTCGCCGCCGGAACTGCCAGCGATGCCGATCTCGCCACCATGCTGAAGATCAGCCAGGACATCTGCGCCATCACCCCACCGAAAGGTGACAAAGCCGCCTGGGTCGCCAAATGCCAGGCACTCGTCGCTGCCGTGAAAAAGATCCAGGCCAAGGACGCCACAGGAGTCGCCGCCTTCAAAACGGCCTCGAACTGCAAAGCCTGCCACACCGATCACAAGGGCTCGTAATTTTTCCACTCCTGCAAGCCTCAACAAATCATCTGGAGGCCGACACTGCGTCGGCCTCTTCATTTTAAGAGCGACCGATTGCCGCCATTCTACATCTCTGCACCGCCGCCTCTCGTATCTCCGTGGTATTCACCGAGGTTGCTGCTAATCATCCCACCTCTCACGCGTTCCCCCCACACGATGAAATTCCTCCAGCCATGCAACGCGTTGCTCGCTTGCAGCCTCTTGTCCGTCTCCTGTGATCGTCTGGACGAGCGTGAACCCATCACCGAGTCACGCGAACTCTCCAGCTACGCGCGCAAACCCAACGTCGATATCGACAGCGCCACGCGTTTCTATGATGACGCCGAACCTGCGGAAGACCCGAATGCCCCGCGCGAGCATCCCCTCGTCTGGAAATCCCCCGAAGGCTGGACTGAAAAGCCCACGACACAGATGCGCCTCATCGATTTCACCTTTGGCCCGAATGGCGAAGGCGAGTGTTATCTCTCCGCCCTGCCCGGCCCCGCTGGTGGCCTCGCCGCGAACATCAATCGCTGGCGCGGCCAGATCGGCGGCGCGCCGCTGACCGATGAGGAGATCGAAAAGCTGCCACGCAAAAACTTCCTCGGTGGCCCTGCTCACTTCGTCAGCATCGACGGCGACTTCAAAGGCATGGGCGATGCCGCCGACGCCAAAAAAGACTACCGTCTCTACGGCCTCATCCATCAAGCCGCCGAGCTCACCCTCTTCATCAAGATGACCGGCCCAAAAGCTCTCGTGGAGCAAAACACGGCCGCCTTCGAAGCCTTCTGCGCCTCCGTTGATTTCCGCAAACGCAGCCAGGAAGCACCCCAGCAATAACATTCGGGCTCCGGCATTCCTTCGTCATTCGGATTTAGTCATTCGCCATTTTCAACACCGTGTCTTTCCTCTCTCGAACCTTCTCCTTCCTCGCCAGCTTTGGGCTCGCGACCGTCGTGCTCACGCTTCTGCTGGTGCTCACGTTTCTCGGCACACTTGAGCAGGCCGAGTTCGGCCTCGTCGCCAGTCAGGCGCGCTACTTCGAGTCTGTATTCGTCGATCGTATCGACATCGGCGCGTGCTGGCGTGCGCTGGCGCTGGATGTGTATTGGAACATCGGCAACGTCGTCCTGCCCACGCCCATCCTGCCCGGCGGTTATTCGCTCATGGCCATCTTGTTCGTGAACATGTTCTGCGGCGGCATCATCCGCATCCGCAAGGCCCCGCGCACCGTCGGCATCGTCATCTCCCACTTCGCCATCCTCTTCATGATCGCATCGGGAGCGGTGACGTATCACTTCGCCAAAGAAGGCATGCTGAACCTCACCGAAGGACAGACGCACGATGAATTTCAGAGCTTCCACGAGCGTGTCATCGAGATCGAAAAAGTGCAGCCCGAGGGACAAAAGCGCACGGCTCTCGTCATCGACCAGCGCCTCTTCACCGATCTCTCGAACAGCAGCGATCACGGCAAAGCACGCACCTTCACGCACGACAGCCTGCCCTTTGATCTCACCATCACGAACTGGAAACAACACGCCGAACCCAAGCGCGACAAGGCAGGCGACCGCAGCGATGCCGTGGACGGCTTCTTCATCCAGGAACTCTCGAAGATTGATCCCAAGAACGGACAACTCCTCGCCGATGAAGCACTCTCGCAAGCCTGCATCGCCGTCGTGAAGGACAAAAAAGGCGCGGCTGAGCAGCGCGGTATCCTTTGGGAATATGCCGCCGCGCCGTGGACCGTCACCATCGGCACCGACAAGTATCTCATCAACATCGGCCGCCGCAGTTACAAGCTGCCCTTCGCCATCCGACTCGATCACACCGAGCAGGAAAAGCACCCCGGCACTGAACGCGCCCGCCGCTTCGCCAGCAAGGTCACGAAGTTGCACGGCACCCGCGAAGAGAAGCGCGAAGTTACCATGAACGAACCCGTGCGTGGCGAAGGTTACGCCATCTTCCAGAGCACCTTCGATGACGGCTCCCGCAGCCAGAGCAAAGTGAAAAGCTCCGGCTTCCAGGTTGTCGAAAATCCCTCTGACCACTGGCCACTCATCTCCTGCATCATCGTCGCCATCGGCCTGCTCATTCACTTCGTCATGATGCTCTCCCGCGCCATGAAGTGGAACCCCTGGATCGCCGTCACCGCCTCCCTCGTCATCACAGCTGGTGGTTTTATCGTCGCGTATTGGAAACTGTAAGCCCTGAACCGTCCGCACCTATGTCACGCTCTCTTTTCGCACTCGCCTCAGCTTTCATCCTCTCGGCATCTCAGGCCGCCGATCTCCCTGCGCTTGATCTCTTCCGCGATGCCGAGATCACCACGATCTACGATGCAATCCCCGTGCAGGAGTCGGGCCGCATCAAGCCGCTCCAAAAGGTGGCCAACACGCGCCTGCTGAGCTTCCGCGCCCGTCAGAGCATCTGGCTCACCGACAATGGCGAGATGGACGGCGGCAAGCCTCTCATCGATCCCGCCACGCAGAAGCCCATCGTTAAAGAAGGCGACAAGCCTGTGAAACTCACCGGCACCCAATGGCTGCTGATGACCTGGTTCCGGCCCGACATCGCGAAGACGGTGCCTCTTTTTAAAGTCGATAACTCCTCCGCCATCGCCGAACTCGGCCTGCCCACGAAAGCCAAGCGCGACCAATACACTTACGCTGAGATCGAGCCCGCCCGCGACGTGCTCATGAAGAAGATGAGTGAATACCGCAAACTGCCCGGGAAGTTGAGCCCCGAGCAGCGCATGATCGTGCAGCTCGCCTCCAGCTACCTCGACTTCGAGATGATGATGGGCCACTTCGACTTCATCCGCGCGCCTTTTGGCGATGCCGAACTGCCCGCTGGCATCACGAAGCCCATCCGTCTTTCTCAAAGCCTGCCTAAAGTCATCGAAGCGCTCAAGGCCGGCGGAGCGCCGATGCAGATCCCATGGTTCCGCGAATTCTTCAAGACCGCCCTCGGAGCCATGATGTCTGGCAATGCCGAGTCCCAGCTCCGCATCTTCCCACTCGCCGATAAAACCAAAGAAGTCTGGAGCGGTCCCGGCGAACTCATTTTCGACGCCTTGAATGGCAGCGCCACACCGACTGCCGATCAACTCCAGTGGCTCGCCACCTATGAAGATGTCTTCCTGTCCCTGCCAGATGCCGCAAAGTTCAAAGCCGCCTCGCAGACACTGCTCACGAAGATTCAAACCATCGCCAAAGAGCGCGGTGAGGCACAGCATATTGGTCTGGAACTGCACTCGATCAAAGCTGACTACTTCTTCAAAGCGCAGTGGGCCTTTCTCGTCGGGCTCGTGCTCGTTGGGCTCACCTGGATCTCCCCCGGCTCGCGCTTTGACAAGATCAGCAAGCTGCTCGCCTGGCTAGTGATCGGCTATGCCACCGTGCTCGCCGTCGTCGGCGTCATCGTGCGCTGCCTCATCATGCAGCGTCCTCCCATTACCACACTGTATGAGACCATGCTCTTCATAGGCTCCGCCTGCGCGCTATTTGGCCTCATCGCAGAATGGATGACCAAGCGCGGGCTCGGCCTGCTCATCGCCGCCGTGGCCGGTGGTGCCTGCATGTTCCTCTCCATCCAGTTTGATACCGCAGAGGCTACGGACAATCTCCAGCAGCTCCAGGCCGTGCTCATCACGAACTTCTGGCTCTCCACCCATGTGCCCATCATCAATCTCGGCTACGCAGCCTGCATGGTCGCCGCCTTGATTTCGATGATTTACTTCATCCAGCGCATCTTCGGCATCATCCAGACAGGTCATGAAAATGCCCGCTTCATGACGAAGGTGGCCTATGGCTTCGTCGCCACAGGGCTGCTCCTCTCCCTCGTCGGCACCGTCCTTGGCGGCATCTGGGCGAACTACAGTTGGGGCCGCTTCTGGGGCTGGGACCCGAAGGAAAACGGCGCGCTCATGATCGTCCTCATGTGCCTCGTGATCCTCCATGCCCGCCTCGGCGGCTACATCCGCGAGATCGGTCTGCACTGCTGCTGCCTCATCCTCGGCTGCATCGTCATTTTTTCCTGGTTCCGAGTGAACCAG
>JBIKIA010000411.1:0-4667 GCA_044361885.1 Prosthecobacter sp.
CTCCCTAACATACCGCACCCAGATGCCTACTTCGGCCTCACGCGAGTTCTGGCGTTTTTCGCGGATCGCGAATGGCCGGTCATCGGTGCTCGTGATGGTGACGGGCATCTCGATGACCTGCGGATCGGTCATGGTGCCGGTGACTTGATGGGTGCTGATGATGTCAAACGCACCAGGCACCGATGGATGCCCCATTTCGATGAAGCGACGCTCCGGTGGGGTATTGTCGAGCGCGGCGATGCGCACGCGCATTGTGTATCTGCCAGGCGGCCAATCGTTTCCTGGCGCAACCTTTTCCTCATGCCGAAGCCGGAAGACGAACAGATACGAACCTTTGTCCGCCTGTGGCAGTGCAAGGTATCGCTCATGATAGGGATTCGTCTCTTCGTATTCGCTCTGTTCGGCGATGGCTGCGAACGCGTCCTTGAACCCAAAGGTCGTGGGTGAAGGGGCTCCTTTAATCTCTGCCCAATGCCGGTAAAAGGAGTTGTGCTTGTCCTCGCTCTCCGAGGTTTTGCGCAGCTCAGCAGCGTGTGCCGCGTTCTCGGTTATGGCAGCGGCGGCATCCACGGATGCAAACCACTTGCGCGCGGGCTCGGATCGCTTTGCGATAACGTTCATCGCCGACTGGATCTGCGCATTTGCCGCCTTCTCCGTCTCAGTATGCAGCTTGAAGTGTTTCGATTCCGCTGCGTGCTGGAGGAAGGCATCATTGAGTGCGCGCCGACCGAGCGCGAGATACTGCTCCACCTGGTCGCTCGACATGAACAACGACGACCCGACCGTATCGAATGTGCCTGCGCCTCCGTCCGCAGGTAAGTCATGCACATCAATCTCGACCCCGAGCAAATCGCGAATGGTGTTCTGGTATTC
The DNA here is from genome assembly GCA_044361885.1 of Prosthecobacter sp. GTDB lineage: Bacteria > Verrucomicrobiota > Verrucomicrobiia > Verrucomicrobiales > Verrucomicrobiaceae > Prosthecobacter. The sequence goes on from JBIKIA010000411.1 coordinate 874, forward strand.
ACGCCGGTTCAGCCGTCGCACGATGATCTTTCCGCCAGAGTCGCCGAGCGCACGCCGCGCCGTGACGAGCGTGCGCGACAGCGCCTCCAGAAGGTCCGTCTTCGCCTTTGCATCGGGCTGCTTTGCATCCTCTGGCGGCATCTCTCCAGAATTGATCTGATTGAGAATCTTCTGCCACCGGTCCGCACGCTCCACCGTGTCGAGTGCAAAGGAAATGTCATCGAGCCGCAGCTTGCCCTTCTGCTTCTTCTCGTTGTGGCATTCGACGCAGTAGTCTTTGAAAAAGGCGCGCTGCCTCTCATCGAGCTTCGCAGCGGGTGCGGCGGCCCTTGCGCTGAGTGTGAGAAGTGAAAACGACAGGGCTGTCTTGAGAACTGAGAGCTTCATCGGCTGTCTTACAGTGGTGGGTTACGCGATTAGTTCCTTTGCCACGCCGGTGCTGTCGCCATGCCGTTCGGCTTTCACTCCGAGGCCATTCAGCAGAGTGAGCCACACGTTGCACAGCGGTGTGTCTTTCGAGAGCACGAGATGCTGGCCGAGCTTGATGCCCGCTCCGCCGCCCGCGAGAACAGTGGGACAGTTGTTGAGAAAGTGAACCGAGCTGATGTTGCTGCCGAAGGCGAGCACGGCGTTGTCGAAGAGGCTCGTGCCGTCGGATTCCTTCGTGGCCTTGAGCTTGTCGAGGAATCCGGCGAGCAGCTTGCTCTGCGCTTCGTCCCGCTTCTGCGAGAACTCCATGCGGTCACCCTGCGAGCGCTCGTAGTGGCTCAAGTCGTGGCCGGTGTAAGGAACACCGATGTCTTTGAGCACCGTATTGACCGGCTGCCGATAGGTCATCACGCGCGTCGTGTCCGTCTGCATCGCGGCAATCATGAGGTCATACATGAGATTGATCTCCGCGCGGCCTTCGAGCCCCGCCTTCGGCTCATGGAGCGAAGTCTTGGGCTTCGGGATGGTCAGCCATTGCTCGTCCTTGCCCAGGCGCGTCTCGATGTCGCGAATGCTCTGCGCGTATTCGTCGAGCTTGTCGGTGTCATCCTTAGACAGGCCGCGCTTCACTCGATTCAGATCCATGCCCAGCGCGTCCAACACGCTCCGCTTCTCCTCGATCATTCGCTGACGCTGCGCCAGTGGCGTGTCCTCTGCCGAGAATAAACGGTGGAACGCCATGATCGGAGTGTCATAGCCCGCGACCGGCTTCCCGCGCTCATCCCACGCCAGCGAAAGTCCTGGTCCGTGGCCTTGTTCCTTCGCGTCCGGAGTGCCAAGCTGTAGCGAGGCAAAGCGCGTGTCTTTGCCCAACTGCACCGCCGCCACCTGATCCGCGCTGATGCTGTTGTGAAAACTCTGTCCCGGCTCCGCATAACGATTCGCGCCCGTAAGCCAAAACGTGCTGCCCCAATGCGCTTCGTTCGTGAACTTGTTCGAAGTGCCTTGAACGATGGTGATGTCCTTCTTGTGTCTCGCGAGCGGTGCGAGTCCCTGCGGCAGCTCGTAGTCCGCGCCCGTCTGCTTCACATCAGGAAACCATGTCTCGCGTGTCACCCCCCAGCCGAAGGCGAGAAAAATCATGCGCTTCGGTGGTGCCACCATCGTCGCAGCCGAGGCGAAGCGACGAAAGCCAAGCGATTCGAGAAACGGCAGCGCGATGAGCGCGGTGCTGCTGCGGAGGAAGTGGCGGCGGTTGAGTGGTGTGTTCATGGAGTGTTGGAGTGAGCGAGCTTTGGCATCAAGGCAGCGCCTTTGCTGCGACGCCGAACATGCGGTTGGGATTAAAGCTCTTTTTGTCAGCTGGCGGATTTGGGTAAGGAGCACCGAGGGTGACTTCGCCCGGTGTGCGCACGATGCGCTTCCAGACTGAGTAAGGCAGTCGTTTGGCGACGCGGCCCTGCCACTGCGGCGGCTTGAAGTTCAGCGTGATCGTCTCGCCGGAGTCGGTGAAGTCAGTGCTTACCCACTCCGGCACTGGATTGCGTTGATCCACGAAAACAAACAGCTCCACCGGTCGCGAAACTTCGATGGTGAGCTTCATGAACCAATTGAACCCGTCCACCGCGAAGGTCCGCACCTGATCCGCGCCCACGAGACCCGCAGGCACGTCGCTCCATTCATCTGCCACGTCCGAGAACGCCAGCGCACCATCACGCAAGCCCCCCGGCACGATGCGGTAAAAGTTCCGCAGCGACGGCCATTTCTTCGCCGCTTCATCGTTCGCCGTCATGCTATCCCGCACGGCTGAAATCAACGCGCTGGACGCAGGCGGTGCGTTTGCAGTCCAGCCGTTGGCTCCGTCCGTTCCCGACACGCTCACGATGCGTGAGACGCGACGATTGTTGTCCAAGCGCAGCCCCTCGCCTGTATTTAGCAGCGCCACGCGCTGCGCCGAGCCCTTCTCATACACCTCGACCTGTCCTTGAAACACCAGCACGCTCGTCTGCGCCACATCCGAGGCATCAACGCCAAAGCGAGTGCCAAGATCCACCACACGCGCCTGCGGCGTCTCAATCACAAAACCTTTCCCGTGCTCTCCCACATCCGCCGTCACCCGGCCCGAGAGCACCTGCACATGCATCGAGTCGATGAGGTTCATTTCAATCGGTGCGTTCACATCGAGCAACACACCGGATGACAACCGCATCTGCACACTACCACGGACCAAGGTCACATGATTCAAACGAGCCTTGTGCCCCATCACCCAATCACCAGAGATAGCACCCGATGTTTGCACGACTTCGACTTCCACACCTCGCCGTGACCACTCGAAGGCCAGAAGACCAATCACAACGATAGCCGCAGCGGCAGCGAGCGGACGCCAGGAGAGCCAGACGGATCGACGAGGCGCGACCACCGACGGCTGCGATGCCCGCTCCCGCGCGATCTCGCACAGGCCAGCATCAATGCCCGTCTCGACGATCAGCTTCCGCCGCAGATCCCGATCACTCGCCAGCAAACGATCCAACTCCGCGACCTCGGCATCGGTCGCCTCGCCATGCAGATAGTGTTGGATGAGTTCGTTCGGATTCATCTCACAGAGCCTCCTTTTGCAGACGGGTTTCAATGCACGCCGCCAGTTTTTCCCGCAGCCGCCCCAGCAGCTTGTAGAGCGCATTGGCCGACTTGCCCGCCTGCTCCGCCAGCATCGTCACGCGGCCTTCACCTGAGTAGGGGGCCAGCAGCAGTTCCTGATGTGGCGGCGAAAAAACCTCCAGGCATGAACGCAGCGCCTGCATGGACCGCTCCCGCTCTTCCGCATCAAACACCTCCGCCTCCTGCGCCAACAACTCCAGCACGCCGTCGCTAAAGACATGCCGGTCACGCCGAAGCCGGTCGATGACCGAAAGACACTTGAAGCGCACCACCACCTTCGCCCACGGCAGAAAGCCCGCCTCGTCGCGGAGTTGATCAAACTTCTCCCACAGCGTTACGCTCGCCTCCTGGATCACTTCATCCACCAGATGCCAATCCGGCAGTAACGACCGCGAATAAGCACGCAGCGCCGGCTCGTTCCGCATCAGCAGCCGCACAAAATCGCCCTGCGTCAGAGCGGGCGGTGGGTTTGGAGATGGTTCATAAGGCGGCATGCATGAACTTATTTGCTGTCCCGCCCGAACCTGCCGATTTTTTAATCTTTCGTTTTTTTGTCCGCTCGCGAGATCCTCACCCGGCAATTCGCTTCACTTTGATCCTGTCGATGGATTCTCGGCTGATGCCACTCTCACGAGCCAGGGTGGACGCTGCTCAAACCCGTCGCTTCCGGGAGTTCCTGCAAGCGCCTCGGCAACCGCTCGCGGATG
>JBIKIA010000534.1:0-3783 GCA_044361885.1 Prosthecobacter sp.
GGGCTTGCCTTGCGCTAGGACCTCTCGAAGCGGCCCGGTGCCGGCGTCGAACTTCGCCGCCATCTTGTTCGCGTCATCTTGGGTCGCTACGATGGTGCTGCGAGCACTCGACGAGCCCTGTGCTCACTCCAGGTCCAAGCCCTCTCCGAACATCTCGCGCAGGGCGCGTTTCGAGAGGGGCGCGTCGGGATGGAAGCCCATGATCCTCCGGCTGCTCGAAGTCTTTCCTCCGCGTTCAGCCTGGGATGCGTTTGGGTCAAAGCCGAGGCGTTTCGTGTTGATGGCGTGCGGCGGGAAAGTGCGGGCGAGGGTTTCCCATGCAGCCCATTTTTTCAGCGCCTCGACATAGATGGCTTCGCGCTCCTTCGGTTTGTCCTCGGACTTTTGCATGAGGGCGCGAATCTCGACCATGTACCGGGTGTGATCGAGCCCCGCTTTGGTGAAGGCGATGCGGGCGGCGTATCTCGCGTCGGCACTGGCTGCGGCTGTCCTGGCTTGGGCGATGAGGGCGTCGGCTTGCTGGAAGACCTCGGGTGTGAAGAAGGTCGGCGAGCGCAGCAGGCTGACGCGCGGAAGGGCGACGGTTTCGACCATGGTCTGCCGGGTCTGGGCCATGAGTTCCCAATAGGCTTTCATTGGCGCGGCGGCAGGGCCGTAGCAGCGGCGGTAGTAATCGTCGAGCAGCGCATTGCCGTCGGCGTAGGGGTTCCAGGCGAGCTGGCTGATGAGGTAGAAGAAAGGCGCGTTCGGCGCCCAGTGCTCGAAGAACGCGTCGAAGAAGATGCCCATGACGCCGTGCTCGGCGGCGAAGCGGAAGTCCTCCATGGCCTGCTGGAAAGGCACATCGGGATAACCGGTCTGGGTGCCTCCTTGGTTGCCGAGATTGGGCCGCCAGTAGAGTTGCTTGCAGATTTTCGACCACTCGGTGAACTGCTGCTTCTCCTCGTCGCGCATGGCTTTGTGGCGCAGGAAGAAGTTGTGCACGGAGACGACGAGGATGTCGTCGCGCGGTTTCGTTTTGACAGGCACCGTTTTGCCGACCTCGCCGTAGGCGTTCATCATGATGAGGCAGCCGTGATTGGGGAGGCGCTCGGCGGCGAGTTCGGAGAGCTTGTTGGCAAAGTGGACGTAGCGATCGGAGAGAGGCGGCCATTCCTCCTTGATGTTGTTACCCCACGAAAGGGTGACGCGAAGATCGGTCTCGGAGGGATCGGGATCCCAGGCGCGCGAGCGCGGATCGGTGCAGTGGCCGTCGAAGTAGCCGTCGTTGGCCATGGTGTAGAGCACGTCGTGATGCGGATAGGCAGCGAGGCGCTCCGCCTGCTCGTCGAGCCAGGTCTGCCAGACGAGCGGCTCGCCTTCGCAGAGCTTTTTACGCTGGGGATCTTCCGGGAAGGTACCGCGTGTGCCGTCGGGCTGGAGGGCGAAGAGCTCGGGCTTGGTTTTGCCGTATTTCTCCCACCAATTCTTGAAGTAGTGGCCTCCATCGAAGGTGAAGGAGTCGAGCAGGAGGCGCTGGTGCTTCGTCCAATTCTGCTCGGGATCAGACTTGATGTAGCCGCGCTCGAGCTGGTAGAAGACGCCGGAGCGGTCGCGGAACTGCGGGTGATAGCGCAAGGTGAAGGGCCTGATATTCAAAACCTCCGCTCCGGGGTAGTCGGTGCCGGTCTCGCCAGGGTAAAGCCAGCGGATGCCAACTTGCTCCTGGAGAAAGGTGAAGACGGCGTTGGCAGTGCCGTATTCCTGCTGCGCGTCAGTGATGGTGTGGCGGCGGCCTTCGACGGTGGAGAGCTTCGGATCCCATCGGTCGCGACCAGTGAGGGCGACGTGGTTTTCATTCGCGGCAAGCACGATCTCCTCCGGGTGCCGGAAGGTGAAATCCACGCCCGGAAACGCGGCGTGCATCGCCGGTTGATGGCCGACCCAGATGGCTCGTGCAGGGACGGGATCAGGCTGCGACTCGAGGATCTTCGGACGCACACCGCCGATGCGCTCGATGCAATCCGCGAGCGTGACAGCGGCGGCTTTCGTGTGCGGCGGCGCGTCATCAACCACGATGATCGGCAAGGCCGTGCCATCGGCGGCGATTAGCGGCAGAGCGGCCCGGTCGGCGAAGATCTCGAGTTTCCGCGACGGCTGACCAACCCGTGAGGCATGCTGCGCTTCGGCAGTGACTGCTGCGAGGACCAAGGGGAGTGCGAGGGCGATAGAAATGCGTCTTTTCGCATTCGTCCGGTGAGGGTGCTCGGTCATTTCATTCATTGAGGACATGGGGTTAGGATGACGCGGCAGTGTTAAGCCGGACGCGGCTTCGTTTCGAGAAAACCGATGGCGGAGCCTGATGTCCGAAGGTTTCAGGTCAACGACTGCAAGGATGAAATCTTGCCGTGCCTGAAGCGGATTTCAGCGTGCCAGATCGTGCATCGCTGCATCGACATCATCTTCGCGTCATCTTTTCCCGCCATGATGCCTATGCCTGATTCCCTCTTTTGCAGCGGCGGCGCGCGGGCTACATTTGCTCATGCGCATCCTTGTTGTCGAAGATTCCAACCGCCTCCGCGAGTCCATCGTGTTCGCTCTACGGCGCAGAGGCTACGCGGTGGATGCTGCGGGCGACGGACGCGAGTGCCCTTCTCAAAGATATAGGCAGGTCGGTTCACAACAGGCTAGCTAAGTCTGCTGCTGAAGCCGCATCGGCAGCCGCATCGCAGATGCGCTCGGCGTCGTGGTGGGCATGGCGGTTCATGTGGAGGGAGAAGCTCTGGGCGCAGTTTTGCGAAGGGCGGGGCTCATGTTTTCGTTGCACCCTGCGTATGGCACTGGATCCAGCGGCGTTATCAACAGGGCGGTGAGGAGTGCTAAGGGAGGCTATCATGCGGTCTAAGCGGTGGGGACATTTTGAATGTGTGCGTGAATGCGATTCACATGGGGAGCGTGGATCCTGACCCGGCAAAGTGGCTGGTGACGCAGGGGATGTTGGAGCGGGAAATCGCCAAAGTTAAGAAGGCGAAGGCGGAGCACTCGGGAGAGAAGGGGAGGAGCCGGAGGCTGATCGGGTTTAGTGAATGGTGATGAAATGCAGGTGATGGATTTCCCGCGGATGCGCTCGGGGTAGTCGTAGGCGTCGCGGTTGTCCGGCGCGGTGGGCTGGTGGTTCATCCCCAGAGTTCGTTAAACATGAGTTGCTTCTCGGTCGCGTTCAGTGGCGAGCGGGCGACGGCGTACCACGCGGCGTTGATGTCCTGCCGTGCCCAGCATTGTGCTATGAGGTTGGCGAGTTTCATGCGTGTCTCGGTGCATTCGATCTGCGGAAGGCGGGCGAGCGCTTCTTGTGGGCGTGCTGGTAGGAAGCGGGTCACGTTCTGGGCCTGCTTGCGGGCAGTTTGGGAGGGAAATGCGGACATGCCGAATCACTTCCGGCCAAACTCCCGGCTGGTGACGAGGGCGACGATGAACTCTCGCATGATGAAGTCCTTGGTCTTTGCTTTCACCACGATGTCATCAGCCAACGCAGTGTCCGTGAACCCATACGGCCTGCCGAGGGCATACTCGATGAGCGCTTCGGTAAAGCCTCTCGCAAAGTCCTCACTCTTGGCGGCGATGAGGTCGCGGAGCTGAAAGTAGTCTTTGAATGCGGGGCCGTTGTAAAAACTGCTACTGGCGTCGATGGGCCAGGTTTTCTTGCCGACGCCGCGCTTCTCATAGGTCTCCTCGGTGCGCCACTTGCCTGCGGCGTTGAAGTTCTCCAAGCCGAAGCCGATGGGGTCGATCTTGCGATGGCAC
>JBIKIA010000192.1:0-8431 GCA_044361885.1 Prosthecobacter sp.
GTCGTCAGGAAGCCTTGGCCGAGAAGATGAAGGAACTGCAAAAGCAGCTCGATCAGGCCAAGACGGAGCAGGAGAAGGAAGAACTGCAAAACCAGCTCAAGCGTCTCGAAGAAGAGCAGAAGCAGCTCGTGAATGATCTCGATGATCTCAAAGAGCGCATGGAGAAGCCCGAGAACGCCGCGAACATGGCCGAGGCCAAGCAGCAGCTCGAACAAACGCGCGAGCAGGTCAATGAAGCCGCCGAAAAGCTCAAGGAACAACAGCTCGCCGAAGCCGCGAACTCCGCCACCCGTGCTCAACGTGAACTGGAGAAAATGCAGGAGGACTTTAAAGAGAAGACTGCCAAGCGCTTCGGCGATGAGATGAAACAGATGCGCCAGCAGGCCCGCGAGGTGGCTGAGAAGCAGAAGCAGATCGCTGAGTCGTTGGAGAACCAGAAAACCGGCGAGCCCAGTGGAGATACCAGCGCCGATCTCGACAAGATGCTCAAGGGCGGCGAGGCCTCACGCCAGATTCAAGATCAGCAGGAAAAGGTGACGAAGCTGCTCGAAGACATGAAGCGCGTGAGCGAGCAGGCCGAGGGTAACAACCCGCTGCTGCATCGTCGCCTTTACGAAGCTGTGCGCGAAGCCAAGACAGGTGGGCTTGAAGAACACCTCGACGAAGCGCGGATGCAGTCCCGTTACGGCCAAAGAGCCGAAGCCCAAGACGCCGAACGCAAAGCCAACACGCTCGTGGATCAACTCCAGCAAGGCGTGGAGAAGGCCGCCGAGAGTGTGCTCGGCAGCGAGACCGAAGCGTTGAGGATGGCGCGGACGGAATTGGACAAGTTGATCAAGGAGGCGGGGGAAGAAGGCGGGGAGTCCAAGCCAGACGCGAAAAAGGGAGACGCGGAGACGCGACGTACTCAAGCCTCTGCGAAGGAACCTTCGGATGATCCCAAAGGTGAAGCAAAAGGCGCTGGCAAGCAGCCTGGAGAAAAGCCTGCTGAAACGGCTGGTAAGGAACCTGGAGAGAAAGGCGCGCCATCTGGGCAGCCTTCAGAACAAGGCCAGAAAGGTGATGCCAAAGGCGAGGGCAAAGAGCCCGGGCAGATGGCAGGCAATGAACCCGGACAACCCAAGGGCGGCGAACAGCCTGGGCAATCTCCAGGCCAGGGAATAGAGCCCGGTGAGCAGCAAGCGAACGCACAAGTTCAAGGCGGCAAGCCTGGAGAGAAGCCCGGCCAGGCAGCCAAAGGCGAAGGCCAGCAGCAAGGGCAAGGTGGTCAACCTGGAGAAGGCACGCAACCGGGCGAGAAACCCGGCCAGATGGCTCAGGGTGAAGGCAAGGAAGGCGCCGGAGGAAAAAAAGGCACTGGCGGACAACCCGGTGAAGCTGGGCAGGGTGGGCAAGGCGGACAACCCTCATCTGAGCCATCGAAAGAGGGGTCACAGCAGCTCTCAGCCAATCGTTCGCCCCAGCAGCCCGGTGGCCGTGAACGCAACAATGCTGGAGGCGGTGGTGGTGACGGCGAAGACGGTGGAGCATTATTCTTCGATCAAGGCGCGGAAGTCGCGAATGACCGACCCTTCACGGGCGGTGGCTATGACCAGTGGACCGACCGCCTGCGCAATGTGGAGGAGCTTTTGAACCAGCCCGAGCTGCGCAACGAAGCCGCCAAGGTGCTCGACAATGCCCGCGCGATGCGGATCGACCACGAGCGCAATGATGCCACTCCCCAGGTCGATCATTTGCAGATGCGCATCCTGAATCCGCTTGTCGAGCTTCGTGATCGCGTGGCGGAAGAACTCGCCAAACGCGACACCAAGAACCCCATGGTCCCCGTGGACCGCGACCCCGTGCCACCCGCCTTCCGCGAGTTGGTGAAACGCTACTATCAGGAGCTCGGGAATGGGAATTGAGTCATGAATCTTATCAGCGGCATAGGTTTAGTAGTTCCAATCGTGTGGTGTCTGAGCTTCGCTTTAGGCTTAATGATGGTCGGAGGCGGGGGAGATGACACTTCAGGCAAGCAGTTAGTTTTCGCTGCTGTTTCTAGCTTCTTTCTGACGGGGTGTTGTCTAGAGATTCTTTGTTATCTCATACAAAGACGATCCCTTTTGTGGATGCCAAAAACATCGGATCTTTCATCATGGAGATCAGCACATGGATTTCTTTTTGTGCCTGCGGCATACTGGTCAAGGCTGTGCTTTGCAGCAGGATTGCTGGTGATTGTGGCTTATGTGTTGGAGCTTGTATGAAATCTTAATCATTTATGACCCTCACCCTTCAACATCCTGAGCGTCTCTGGCTCGTCGCTGCGATCCTCGCGGTGGCAGCGGTGGTGTTGGTGTGGGGGTATAGGAAATCGCCATTACGGGGCGTCACGAAATGGGGGGCGATGGTTTGCAAGCTGGGGGCTTGGGGATTGCTGGTCTTCTGTCTCACGGACCCGGTGTGGTCGCGCAAGCAGCCGAAGACGGGCGAGAACGAAGTCGTGATCGTCGCGGACAACAGCGCTTCTTTGCAGGTGGCGGAAACCTCCGGCGGCATGACGCGCAGCGAATCTATTCGCGAAGCTCTCGGCAAGGATGCCCAGTCACCGCCATCATGGTTGGATGAACTCGGGCGCATGTTCCGCGTGAAGACTCAGATCGTGGACGAGCGTCTGCAAAACGTGGCTGATTTTACGAAGCTGGACTTCACTGGCACGAAGTCGGAGCTGGAGCGCGCGTTGCAAACATTGCGCGGCGGTGCAGAGAGTCGCACAGCAGCAGTGGTGCTGATCACGGATGGCAATCCGACAGATAAGTCCGATCCGACCGATCCCAAGGCTGGCAACGTGCCCGTCTTCCCTGTGCTGGTTGGCAAAGACGAACCCGCGCCCGATCTGCGCATCGTGGAGCATTCAGTGACCCAGACTTCGTTTGAAGACACACCAGTCACGATCACGGCGCGCATTACAGGCAAGGGATTCGTTGGCAAAGAGGTGGCGGTCGCGGTCTTCGATGAAGCGGGCAAGGTGGTGATGACCGAGAAGCTAAAACTCGCGAAGGATGGCGAAGCACAAACGCTGCGACTGAAGGTGCCTGCGGTGAAGCCGGGCATCTCGTTCTTCCGATTGGTGGCACTGGAAGCGACGCTGCTAAAGCAGATCGAGAAGGATGCATGGAAGGCACTTTCCAAAGAAGCCACGCTGGCGAATAACGAACGCTACATCGCCGTTGATCGTGGGGCTGGGCCGTATCGGGTGTTGTATGTCTCGGGGCGGCCGAACTGGGAATACAAATTCATGCGTCGTGCGCTCGCGGGTGATACGGAGGTACAGATTCCTTCGCTGATCCGCATTGCAAAGAGGGAGCCGAAGTTTGAATGGCGTGGGCGCAAAGGGGAAACGAGCAATCCTCTGTTCCGTGGCTTTGGCGATCAAGGTGTGGCGCAACGCTACGATCAGCCGGTGCTCACGCGACTCGGCACGAAGGATGCGAAGGAACTCAGCGCAGGCTTTCCGAAGACGGCGGAGGAGCTGATGGGCGAGTATCGCGCGATCATTCTGGATGACATCGAGGCGGCGTTCTTCACGCAGGAGCAGATGAATCTCATGGAGCGTTTCGTCAGCGAACGCGGCGGTGCTTTGCTCATGCTTGGTGGGCAGGAGAGTTATCAGCAGGGCGGCTATGATCACACGCCTGTGGGGCGGATGTTGCCGGTATATCTGGATCGCATTTCGCAGTCACCAGCCATCGAGAATGGGCGCTTTGATCTCACGCGCGAAGGTTGGCTGGAGCCATGGACTCGAGTGCGTGCGGGCCGTGAAGAGGATGAGAAGCGTTTGGCCGAGATGCCGGGCTTCTTTTCCGTGAATCAGACCTTCTCGATCAAGCCCGGCGCGAGTGTGCTGGCGACGATCAAAGCGGGAGAAGAGGCCACAACGTTTCCAGCTCTCGCTGCGCAACGCTTCGGTGAAGGTCGCGTGGCCTCAGTGATGATCGGCGATCTCTGGCGCTGGGGGATGCGGGATGAAGATGCACGCAAAGATCTCGACAAGGCATGGCGTCAGCTCATGCGCTGGCTGGTGGTGGATGTGCCAGACAAGATTCAGTTCACCGCAGTGCCGGATGCTGAGCGGATGAAGCTGGAGGTTCGAGTGCGCGATGCGTCCTTCCGAGCGCAGGACGATGCCGTGGTGAAGATCGAGGTCACGGGACCGGGTGGGAAGAAGAGCGAGTTGTTTGCCGAGCCGAGCTTGAAGGAGGCCGGGTTGTTTGAAGCAGAGTTCTACTCGCGGGAGACAGGCGCATATCGGGCTGTGGCGACGGTTAGTTCAGCCGCAGAGATCGCAAAGGTTGAGACGAAGGCGACGGGCTGGGTTCATGATCCGTTAGCGGCGGAGTTTGCTTCGTTGAAGCCTGGACGTGAATGGGCTGATCGAGTCGCGAAAGAGTCGGGAGGGCGGGTGCTGAGCTTGGCCGACTTACCGAATCTGCCTGAGATTTTGAAGGACATCCGCGTGCCTGTGGAAGAGACGATCACGACGCCTTTCTGGCACGCCCCATGGGTGTTTGCCGTCGTGCTTGGACTGCTGAGTGCGGAGTGGTATTTGAGACGGAAAGGAGGCATGGCCTGATGAGGAATGACGAAACCCTAATGACGAATGACGAAGGTATGTGGAAGCTCGTGGGTCTGTGCTTGCTGGTGTTTGTCTTCATGATGCCCCTCGGTCTGGCCAATGCAGCGCAGAGGGATGTCGATGTATTGATCGTCAGCGGTGCCCCAGGTGATGACGAATATACCGAGAAGTTCGAGAAGCAGGTGACAACGTGGAAAGCGGCTTGTGAGAAGTCAGGCATCGCGGTCCAGGTCATTGGCAAGGATGAGCATGATGCGGAGGCGCTCGAGGATGCTTTGAAAAAGGCTGCGACCAAGCCAACCGGCCAGATGTGGCTTGTGCTCATCGGGCATGGGACGTTTGATAATCGCGAGGTGAAGTTTAATCTGCGCGGGCCGGATGTGACGGCAAGGCAACTCGCCACATGGTGTCAACCCATCAAAAGGGAGTTGATCTTCATCGACGGAGGTTCATCGAGCGCGGGTTTCCTCCAGCCGTTGGCGGGGAAGAATCGGATCGTCGTCACGGGCACGAAGAGTGCGGATGAGATCTACTACACGCGCTTCGGCGAGTATTTCGCCCCAGCTATCGCAGGCGATCTGACTGCTGACTTGGATCGAGACAAGCAGGTGTCCGTGTTGGAAGCCTTCCGCCATGCCAGTAAATTGGCGGCTGAGTTTTACGAGAAGGAAGAACGCATCTCCACCGAGCACGCTCTCATCGAAGACGATGGCGATGGCGTGGGCACGCGATCCGAGGTTTTTAGCAAAGATGCCAAGGACAGCAAAGACGGCGCACGCGCAGCTCAGGTGGCGCTCGTTTTGAGTGAAGAAGAAATGAAGCTCACAGACGCTCAGCGATCCAAGCGCGATGAACTGGAACGGAGACTCGAGGCGCTGAAAGCGAAGCGCGCAGAGATGGAGGAGGCCATCTATTACAGCGATATTGAGGTGCTGTTGCGTGAACTGGCAGCAGTTTATGAGCTGCCATGAAAAAGCCTTCCAACAATCCCTGGGTACTGCTCATTATTGCCACTCTCTTCATCATCATCGGCGGTGCCATGATCTATCACAAAGTTCCAATTGTGATCACTGGAGGTCTAGGAGGGAGTGGACGCTATGGTTCAGGTCTTTCCTCTGGCGCTGATGCGGATACGGCCTCTGTGATTGGGCTCACGGGGATTTTGCTCGGGCTCTCCATCGTGGCTTTTTATATCAAACTGAAGCGCGATATTGATCGGGATGATCCATCTTGAGGGCTCACCTTTACAGAGACTCTCTCCCCGTCGCTTCGATGAACTGCTGGCGAAGGATCTGGCAGGTGCGTTCCTTTTCATCGAGGGCGTGCTGGGCTTCCATGAGTTGTCGCTCCAGGATTTGCACACGCTGATGCAGCAAGGCATCACCGCTGCCTTTTTCGAGATCGGGCCACTGAGCTCCGATGAGTGTGGTGTGAGCGCTGCGGACGTGATGAGGGCTGGCTTGGAAGAAATCGAGTTCACCGAGGCGGGACTCCGAGGCGTCGGTGCAGTCGATGAGGATGAAGTTTTCGTCGATCTGGCCGGTGGCGAGGAACTCCTGGATGGTGGCGACGTTCGTGGGGCCGTAGAGATACTGGTCCGGCATCTGAATGAGCCAGTCCATCTGTAGCTCACGGATCATCGGCGCGCGCCGCCAACTCTGTCGCCCATCGTCGGAGAGTTTGTCCATCGGGGCGATTTTGGCCTCCGAGGCAAACTGGAGCAGCGTGTCTTGGTCGAGTGGACCGTATTCCTCGTTGGTGGAGGCTTTGATGAGATGCCAGGTGCGGTTGGACATGCTGGCATTCTAGCAGCCTACCAGACTTTGCCAAGGCGCGATGGTAGTGGTAATAACCGCGCTCAAGCATCTATGCATGCCTCGTTGAAAGCGCTTTGCGTCCTGATCAATGCCTGACAGGTGCGTTGATCTGAATCAGGCCAACAACAACCTCACCCAGGCCTGTGCATTGGTCTGAACGAGGGCGGTGATGGCGAGTGCGATGAGGAGCCCGGTGCTGCCGACCAGGGTGATTTCGAGGAGCTTGGTGAGGGCGAGGGCACTGGGGGAGATGCCGAGGTCGCCGAGGGTGGTGAATTCTCTCCGGCGGAGGCGGAAGGAGAGCGCAAACACGAGCGCGGCGATGGCGAGCGCGGCTCCAAGCGTGATGGCGAGCACGCTGAGGGCAAGGTTTTGCATCTGAAAGAGGGTGCTCATGAGCGACTCGAACTCCTCGCTCGGGCGGATGAGTTGAACGGGGAGGGTGCTCTTTAAATAACGCCCGGCGAGCAGGGCTTCGGACTTGGCATCGCGCGGCACGATGACGATGGCGCTGGCCTGATAGGTGCCGGTATCTCCATGAAAGTGGAAGCTGTCGAGGTTGCGGACGGTGACTTCGTTGAACATGCGCACGCTGGCGTTGGCGACGGTGTTGTCACCCTCCTTCTTGAGCACGGCGTCCTGCGTGGCGGCGACGTCATCGTGCCCGTGGGCGAGGCCGGAGATGAGCCAGACGGTTTTGAGATCGACGAAGACGGCATCGTCATCGGGCGTGCCATTGGCGGTGAGCACGCCGGTGATGCGCATCTTTAAGGGATAGACGCCCGCCATGTCGAAGACCTGCTCCTGGGTGGAAAAGATGGCGTCGCCGGGCTTCAGGTCACGCTGGGCAGCGAGTCTCGCGCCGAGCACGCAATCGCCCAATCGGGTGATCATTTTCCCCTGGTCGAGGCGGAGGCGGCGGAAGGCGAAGTACTCGATCTCAGTGCCGACGATGGGCGCTCCCTGAGCATGGTAACGGACATCGAGCGGGATGGCGGTGCCGAGATCGGCGGCACGGAGGTCGTCGAGATGCTTCATCTCGATGGCGGGCAGGGGCTGTCTTTTAAAATAGAGCGCCGAGAGCATGAGATCCAGCGCGCTTCCACGAGCACCGAGAAGCTGGGGCGTGGAGACGGCGCGGTCATGCATGGCGGCCTCGGTGGCCTGCACGAGCACGCGCAGGCAAAGCGGAAGCGCGATGACGAGAGCGAGAGCTCCCGCGAGCAGGAGCGTCTGCAAACGATGCCGCGCGACATAGCGCCAGGCGAGCTGGAGGCAGGGGCCGATCATGCGGTGAAGTCCTCCACGCGGGCATGGTTGGGGAAGCGCGGCATGAGGTCGGTGTCATGCGTGACCATGACGAGGCAGGCTCCGGTGCTGCGGGTGTAGTCGAGCAGGAGGTCCATGACGATCTCGCGGCGGGTGGCATCGAGAGACGCGGTGGGCTCATCAGCGAACAAAAAGCGCGGCCCATGGGCCAGTGCGCGGGCGATGGCGACGCGCTGGCGCTCGCCCTGGGAAAGCTGGGAGGCGAGCTTCTTCCAGTGCGGGGCGATTTCGAGACGCTCTGCGAGGTCAGTCGCGGAAGAGGCGGCTGGTTTGGCGATGCCGAAGCGCTGGGGTAGGAGGATATTTTCCTCGACGGTGAGGTAGTCGAGCAAAGCAAAATCCTGGAAGACGAGACCTACTTCGCTGAGGCGGAAGGCGCGGCGTTTGGCCTCGGACATGCCGGTGAGGGTGGTATCGCCCAGACGGACCTCGCCATTCTCGGGAGTGAGCAGGCCGGACATCAGGCGTAGCAGGGTCGTTTTTCCCGCCCCGCTGGGGCCGAGCAGGGCAAAGGAGCCTCCCGAGTCCACCGACAAGTTATCCACGCGCAGCCGGAAGGGGCTGCCGGGATAGGCAAATTGGAGGTCGGAAACGTTGATGCCGGACATGGCGGGTCAGGGGAATAGCACGGGAATGTGGAATGAGGAATGGCGAATCCAGACAGAGCAGAGGT
>JBIKIA010000193.1:0-8384 GCA_044361885.1 Prosthecobacter sp.
TGTATTTGAAGATTCGATCCTTCGGCAGGGTGGGAACTGTCTTGTTGTCGATCTTGTCATAGACATTCACCGGAGGTGTCAGGACGGTGTCCTTGCCAAAGAGGTAGTCCTGGTCCTCGACGATGGTGCGGTAGGCTTTGTTGAGGGCGAGCGCGCGCGCTGGCGAAGGCGTGATGAGATCATAGACATCGCGTGCCTTGGCCAGCTTTTCGGAGTCAGGGGTGCCGTCGGCCTTGAACCAGCGGGCCTTCATCTCGTCGTTGTTGCGGAATTCACTGCCGCCCTCGACGCGGGAGAAATAGGTCTCGATCTCCCCCTTGGTCTCCCCCTTGCTCGGAGCATCAGGCATGTCCTTCAGGCGGATGTAGCCCCAGCCTGTCGCGCCATCCATCTTGCGCGCGAAGCTGAAGGTTTTGTCGATGGTGGAGCCGACGGAGTTATGACAGCCCATGCAGGAGAAGTTTTCCTCATGAGTGAGGCCGCGCAGACGGCCCCGGCGATCCTCGATGAAGCCTTGGATGGCCCAGCCATTGCCATTGTCCAGACCGTACTGGCCGATGCTCACATAGGCCGGCAGGTTGCCCCTTTCTTTCTCCATGGCTTCGAGGTCGTATTTGCGTCCGTACATGGCTTTGCCGTAGGCCTTGGCTTTGCGCATATAGCGCACTTCCTTCATGCGCGTGGAGACGCCAATCGTGCCATCAGGCGAGACGCCGATATAGCGCACGGTGTGGAGAAACTCGGTGCCCTCGGGATAAAGGTGGGTTTCGAGAAACTGAGGCTGCGCTGCTCCGACCCAGGAGGTGACTTTCTGAATGTCGGTGATGGTCTGGAGCTGGCCGTCGCCATCTAGATCCAGTCCGATTTCTTTTTCATCGACCGGCAGGGTACCAATACGTTTCGTTCCTTTGATAGCGGCTTCGAGGATGGCGAGGTTCGCCCGATAAACATCTTTGGAATAGCTGCCGTCCTTGCGCGTGCGGTAGGCCGCTGGCAGGCGGATCATGACATCATCCGTGGAGCCATTCGTCGGCCAGAAGGTGCTGGGGAAGGGCTTGTAGCTGAAGGCCACCCAATGGCTGCCGTCTTTGGCGAAGCCGTGCTCATCGAAGGCTTCGGCACCGAGTTGGAGGTCCTTCAAATCGGGAATCCAGCCTTTGAACTCCTTCTCCTTCAGACGGCTGGCGAGCTCGGAGTAGTTGTTTTCAGAAACGTAGCGCAGGATTTCCTCGTCACTGATGACCTCGGCGCGCTTGGAGCGGTCTTCAAAGAGGTTCTTCCAATGATTGATCATGCCTTCATCGCTGAAGCTGTAGGCCTCCTGGAGGTCGGCATCACTCATGACATTTTCCCGGCCTTCGATCGGGTCCTGATGGCAGACGTAGCAGGGATTGGAGCGGGCCTCGGTGCGGGTGTAACACTGGGACGGCACGACGGCCTCGCGATTGAAAATGGTGTTGACGGGATGCGTGTCCGGAACCGGGGGCAGGACATCGTCCAAGTGGCGCAGGGCATTCAGAATCTCCTGATAGACGGGCGTTGCTTCTTGGGCGTCTGCGGTCAATGGCAGAATCAACGATGAGGCTAGAAGAAGCAATGTGGAGACGGAGAGATGACGCATCATGGGAAGAGGTTGAGAGTGGGCGCGGAACTGGTTGTGGAATCTGGATGACAGAGAGGAAGGGGCGGCCCCGTTTGGAACCGCCCCTTCAGGGATCACGAGTGAGCTGGATGGCTCATCTTGTGGCAAACGCGAGGATCACTGGTTGGTGATGAAGCGGAAGGCACCCTTGTTCAGGGCTTGGACGAAGCCGGTGTTTGAGATGCCGCTGAGATTGAAGGACCAGACAGCGTCACCGAGACCGTTTGGCACGTTGGTGAGGTTGGTGCTATCCGGGTGCTGAACGGCGACGATAAACTCGGTGGGGATCGCTGGATTGAAGATCATCCCTGTGGCTTCACAGCCATCAGCACGGATGCTGAGGAAGTGGTCGAGGGAATCACCCACGCCGTCGTTGTTGATGTCACGAACGAACCAGATGTCACCACCGGCGTTATCGCCGTTAGGGGCGTCTTCGATGACGTAGATGTTGCCAGCTGCGTCGAGGGCGAGGTTGTCAGGAGAATTCAGCACAGCCGTGGTGGCGGCGAATCCGTCGTTCTTTGGCGTGCCGCTGTTGGACACGTAGGTGCGGACGATGGCAGTGCCATTGAAGCGACCGGCCTTGCCAGGGTTGGTGATCTCGATGGAGATGACAGCCTGTTCGGAAGTGGTGGTGACATAGAGCACTTCATTGCCATTAGCCAGACGGCTGACGATCATGTCCTCTGGGCGACCATAGGGAGTTCCACCAATGAAATCCGCAGCGGCGCGGCCACCAAGGGTGGGGCTGCCAGCAAGGCCGTCAAGGAAGGGGTCTGGCACGCCGGCAAGCGGGACGCCAAAGATATCCGTGATGGGAACCCAGGTGGCGGCGCCAAAACGAGTGGCGGCTGCGTTGGCACCTTGATTGTAGTTGAGGGCAGCATTGCCACCGGAACCAGCGAAGGCGTCCACGCTCAGCACAAAAGTCTGACCCACGGTGTAGTCACCAGGAGTTCTCATCTCGAACTTGTAGATGGAACCGGAATTCCATTCGTCGATGAAGTAGATGGTATTCTTGTACTTGGCGCTGAAATTGATGCCTTCGTGGGACACGTTGGCGATGCTGTTCAGCACACGGGTCTGGATCTGATTGGCAGGAGCCATCGGGTTGAGGACCTCGACGACGCGGCCAAGGCCGGACCATTCTTCGGCGAGGAAGAGGGTCTTGTTCGGAGTCCAGCGGCAGGGGTCAAAGGCACCGTAGTCATTGGCCCAGCTGGCGACAGTGCCAGCGCCCTGGCGGTCACCGGCGAAGAGGATTTCGGCCTTGTTGGCGGCGATGTCATAGCGGGTCACACCAGCACCGGTGGGCGTTTCGTGAGGGATGAAGAGATGAGTGCCCGAGGGATGCCAGGCAAGCATGTCAAACATGGAAGCGCTAGTGCCTGCGCCGGGAACACGGACGATGGACTGACCTGCGCTAAGAACCTGATCTTCCACTTCACGCAGGCTCACCCAGTTTGTTTGGGTGATACCGGCCGGGGCGACCCAAGGGGAAGTGAGTTCCTCCAGGGCATTCGGGGTGACGACGGGGGCGGACTGGGTCAGCGGGGTGAACCAGGTGTTGGTTCCAGCTTGGAGAGCCGGGGAGACCATGAGGGCGGAGCTCATGGCGATTTCGAGCCAGCGTGGGTGCTGTTTCATAAGTGCGGTAATAGTTGGTTTGTTGAATCTGCATGCCGGGCATTGCTGCCGACACCCGCGCCTTTTGCGCAGATCACCACCGCCGTCGTCATCTACTCAGAAACGAAATCGTGATGTGAAGATTTTGTTTCACAGGCCTGACATGTGCCGAGCCATTGATGTTTTACATTGTTTCCCACGGACGGATGAAATCCACGACGCACGGTCAGATTTCCTGATCAGAGACCTTTGGCAGCGAGTTCAAAGAACATCATGTGCTGCCAGGGGAGTCCATCGAACTCACGAGCCAGCTTCAGGCCGTTGGCGTTCATCTCTTTGGTGACCTGCACTTTGGTCATTTTATGTTCGGGCTTGATGGGCACTGTGTCGTCCTCGGCGCGGAACTCAACGAGACAGATCTGACCGCCTGGCTTGAGGGCTTTTTTCATGCCATCGAGCATAGGCACCGGATGGGAAAACTCATGATACACATCGACGAGCACGATGAGATCGCAGGAGTTCGGTGGAAGTTTCGGATCGTGATATTCGCCGATAATGGGCACGATGTTGGTGATGCCTTTTTCGTTCACGCGCTCGTTGAGCATGACGATCATCTCGGGCTGCACATCGACGGCATAGACCTTGCCAGTCGGGCCTACAGCTTCGGCGAAAGGGATGGTGTGGTAGCCATTGCCACTGCCCATGTCACAGACGGCCATGCCGTGCTTCAGGCGCAGTTCCTCACGCATTTTGGTGGTGCCCTCTTCACGCTCGCGCTTGTTGCGGATGAGCCAGTTCGCCCCCTGCCAGTGCATGGTCTGCGCGATGACACGACCCTCATACTCCGTCATCGCCGGCGGGGGAATCACTGGCTGCTGTGCGGATGCCTGCGTGAGGCAGATAAGAAGGATGAGGGTGTGGCGCAGCATGGTGGTGGCGTTAGAAACGATGCCACATGGGCGCTGCGATCAAAGATCAGCGTGTTTCGCCAGATCAATGATACCCGTATGCCAGTGCCCAGTAGAGGCCTTTTTCCTTCTTCGAAGTCACGGAAAAGACGATGGTGTAGGTGCCGGTCTTCGGCGGGTTCACACGCATGCTGGCAAACATCTTGTCTGCCTTCGCGTCGATGGTGATCTCCTTATTTTTGTCATCATAGACCTTCAGTTCAAAGGTCACGTCTTCGTTCGCGCTGCCGAGCCAAAAAGCGTACTCGTTGCCCTTGAACATCTGGTGCTTGATCATGAGCTTCTGGCCGCTCTTGACCTCGCCATTCCAGTAGTCTTCGCGGACGATGAAACCCTGCTCAACGAAGGGCACAGCTGCCTCCATGGCAAAGCTGTGGGCATCATCCACCGTGGCAAAGGCAGGCAGAGCGATGCTGGCCACAAGGGCAAGAGTGATGGCGCGGGAACGGGAAAGGAGACGCATAGCGTTTGATGGGCAGGGGTGGCCGGGCGTAGCGAGTTACTTCGCAGAAGTGATGTCGGCGAGCAGTGTGTCGCAGGTCTTGCCGATGTCGCGCACGGCATCCTTCGTGAAGCCATCGACGGCTCCTTCCATCTTGCCGAGGATGTCTTTGAGACCCTTGGAGATGTCGGAGACATTGCCGTGCTCTTTCACGCTGCCACCCATTTTCCCAATGGTGGAGATGAAGTGCTCGACGAGCATCGGCTGATTGAGCAACTCGGCGCGGTCAGGGTTGAAATTCTTCGACACCACTGAGGTCACGCTGGCGGTGCCGCGCAGCCAGCCGCCCATGCTGACGCATTGGGAAAGGTCGGCGTCCTTCATCTGCTCCATCGTGTCGCGCACAGTCTTCTGGGTCTGGTCGAATTCCTTGCGGATGGAGGCCCAGTCGCCTTTGTCGGCGGCGTCCAGGATGGCCTGAGCATGAGGGCGAACGGATTTGATCAATCCAAGGGCGGTGGCGAGGTCGATGACATCGCGGCCAATGTCTTTGACGGTTTCTTTATCCTCGGCCTGCACGGCCACGAAGCCCTCAGCCACGGTCATGCCAAACTGAAGTGCCAGCTTGGTGCGGTCGCCCGTCTTCGGAAAGTCGATCTCTCGGAGTTCCTGCTGCCAGTTGGGTTCACCCAGTTTGTCCAACACGCTGAAGACCTCGCTCGGCACGGGGACGACGACGTCATCCACGACTTGGCCGGGGAAGGCCTGGGGATCGAATTCCTGCACACCAGCTTTGGCCGCCTGGGCCTGTGCGGTGTGGATGGAAACGAGACCGGAGACAATCGTGAGCACCGTGAGGAGGTGAAAAATGGAGCGTTTCATGGATGGGGGAACAAAGCGTCGTTTCCCTGGAGAGGCAACCGGTTTGACGGCAGCGCAACATCCATCCATGTCGCAGCGTTGATCGCCCGCCCATGCTTCCTGAACTCACCGACACCGACCGCTCCCTCTATGAATGGCAGATGTGGGTGCCCGGAATTGGCGAAGAAGGGCAGCGCAAACTCAAAGCCGCGTCCGTGCTCATCTCGCGTGTCGGCGGGCTGGGTGGGTTGGTGGCGCTGGAGCTTGCCGCCGCCGGGGTCGGCAGGCTCGTGCTCGCTCACGGGGGGCGTTTGAAGCTGGCGGACCTGAACCGACAGCTTCTGCAAACCCGCGCCCATGTCGGCGAGGTGCGCATGGAGTCCATTGTGCGGCGGCTGAGGGAGTTGAATCCCGACTGTGAAATCATCGGAGTGGCCGAAAATGCCTCGGATGAGAATGCCGATGCCCTCGTGGCCCAGGCCGATCTCGTGGTGGATGCCGCGCCTCTCTTTCAGGAGCGTCTAGCGCTGAATGCCGCCGCCCGCCGTGCTGGCAAACCCATGATCGAGTGCGCAATGCACACCCTGGAGGCCAGCGTGACCACCTTCATTCCTGGGCGCACGGGCTGTCTGGCCTGCTACGTCCCGGAGGTGCCGGAGACTTGGAAGCGGCAGTTCCCCGTCTTTGGGGCGGTGTCGGGCACCGCCGCCTGCATCGGGGCGATGGAGACGATCAAGCTCATCACCGGTCTCGGTGAACCGCTGGCCGGAGAAATGCTCTGCATGGACCTCGGTCGCATGGCTTTTCGACGGGTCAAACTGCCCCGCCGGAAGGACTGTGAGGTCTGCGGAACTTTCAAAGGCTGACGCGTCAGGTGAAAGTTCGCCCAAGCATTCCTTGAAGCTCGTATTTGACGGAGAAATCACACTGCGCGACTGGAAAGGCCAGACGGGGTGATCCTTAACCACACCACTTCCGCCACGAGACGATGACCGCCACGCCGCCCCCCACCGCCAACGCTCCAGTGTTTCCTTTCGAGTTGATTCGTGAGGATCTCCAGGTGGTCGAGGCTGCCATCCGTGATCAGGCCAAGGCTTTTGATCCAGCCGTCGAGGGTTATGTGGCCTATGTCTGCCAGACGGCCGGAAAGCGCATCCGCCCCGCGCTCGCCCTCATGGCAGGCGGAGCCACTGGCGGAAAAAATGCCCACCACACCCGCCTTTCGGTGATCCTGGAACTCGTCCACATCGCCTCCCTCGTGCATGACGACATCATGGACGGTGCCGCCACCCGGCGTGGCATGCCCACGGCTGCGGCGAAGTGGGGACACTCGCTCAGCGTGTTGCTTGGCGACGCGCTCTTTGCCTACGCGCTGGAGCTGGCCACTGATTTCGAGGATGTGGAGGTCTGCCGCCAGATCGCCAGGGCTTCGCGTGATGTTTGCAGCGGGGAGATCCTCCAGACACAGCGTCGCTTCGACCTCAATCTCTCGGTGCCCGACTACCTGAAGATGATCGAGATGAAAACTGCGGCTCTCTTTGCCGCCGCTGCCGGACTCGGTGCCCGTCTCAATGGCGTGCCGCAAAACGTGCAGGATGCGCTCCATGGCTTCGGCATGAAGCTCGGCACCGTATATCAAATCTACGACGACTGCCTCGACCTAGTCGGCGATGAGAAGAAGGTGGGCAAGACCCTCCGCACCGACCTCATCAAAGGCAAGCTCACCCTGCCCATCCTGTATCTCCTCATGGATGCCACGGACGCACAGAAGCAGAAGCTGAACAAAATGCTCCTCCAAGGCGAACCGATGGACACCTCCATTCTCGCCGGAATCGCCGATTACGAAGGAGCCATCGAACGCGCGGTGAAATTCGCCCAGGCGATGCTTGATGATGCGGTCGCCGACCTCGTCTGCCTGACAGACTCACCCTACAAGACCGCATTTGAAGGCATCGCCTCCTACCTGCGGGCTTTGTTGGCGAACTGCATCGTCCTTTCGCACTGATTACTCCGTCGTTTCAGGCGCAGCGCAGGGCTGCGACTCTTCTTCAAACTCACCCGCGCAGCAGGAACCGCGCGAGATATAGCAGTCATCACAGATGTGCAGATCCGCGACGGGTGTCGCCTCAGGCGCACCGCAGAAATCACAGGGCTTCATCGCCGAGGCGTTTGTCGCCAGTGAGGTAGCCCTGCACATAGTCGCGAACGGCATCGTTCAGGGTGAAAAGTGGTTCCTCATAACCTGACTGACGCAGACGGGCGATGTCAGCACAGGTGTAGTATTGATACTTCGCCTTCAGATGCTCGGGCATCGGCACGAACTCGATGTTCGGCTCTTTGCCAAGCGCGGCAAAAATGGCCGTGACGAGCTGCACCCAGGTATTCGCCTCGCCGGAGCCGAGATTGTACAAACCGCCGACCTGTGGATCGGAGGCAAGGTGGAGGGTCATTTTGATGGCGTCCTTAACATAAAGGAAGTCGCGCATCTGCTCGCCGTCCTTGTAGTCGGGGCGGTCGGACTTGAAGAGTTGAACCTTGCCGGTTTGCAGGATCTGACCGTAGGCCTTGTGGACCACGCTGCGCATGTCCGCCTTGTGGTCTTCGTTCGGGCCATAGACGTTGAAATACTTCATGCCGACGATGCGCTGAGCCATGCCGGTGCGCTGCGCATGCAGATCGAAGAGGTGCTTCGAGTAGCCATACATGTTCAGCGGACGCAGGCGATGTAGGTCCGTCATAGTGTCGTCCATTCCCATTGAACCATCGCCATAAGTGGCTGCGGAGGACGCATAGACGAAGCGGCTATCTTTGCTCAGCGACCACTCGGCTAGCACTTTGGTGAACT
>JBIKIA010000194.1:0-8379 GCA_044361885.1 Prosthecobacter sp.
AGGCGGGTTCTTTGACGACCTCGCTGGTGAAGGGATCTGCCACGATCTCCAGCCGCCAGGTCTCCGGGGTGAGCCGCGCCTGGACGAGGGCCGCGCCGGTGAGCGTGTGGGGCTTCGGAGTGCCGCGGGAGACATCGTAGAAGTCATCTGCCGCCGTGAGCAGCGGATGCGGCGCAGGTGGGGTGGCAGTCTCGGCTGCGGCGACACCACCCGTGGCCAGGGCCGAGGCAGCAAGGGCGGTGGTGCGGACAAACTCACGGCGAGAAAGGGCGGTGGCAGGCATGATGCGGTAAACGCGTGGAGGCTGGGCTTACTTCCGCCGTCTTGGCAATTGAAGCTGAAGCGAGTGCGTGATTTTCCAAGACGGATGCCCTGAGGCTTTTTATAGTCGTCTGAATGCCGACTCCCACGCACAGGCTCCGCCGACACTTCGCCCGCCTGTTACCCCACAACAATCCCAGGTGCGTCGCCCCACCGGGTGCGATTGAAGGGGGAGAGGGCAGACCCATTCTGGTGCCATCTCTGATGCGTTCCGGCACGCATGTGCTGATCGACCTGATCCTGAACAACCTCGCCGCCTACCGACGAACACCGCTCTACATCGATCTGGATCAATGCCTGATGCGAGGAGTCAGTGCGCAGGAGATCCTGGCGGGTGGCAGCTATGTGCTAAAATGCCACTACCCGAGCCTTTCGTGCCCGGATCATGCCTTGAGCACCCTGAGACAGATCGCCGCTGAGGCGATCATCATTCAGCCGGTGCGTGACCCCGAAGAGATCTTCCGCTCCCAGTCCACCTGGGGAATGAATGCCCGGCAGGAGTTCGAGGTTTCCATGGCCGCTTTCGAGGAATTCTGGAAACCCTTTAAGAGTCTCCAGATCCCCTTCTCTGCCATGACTGCTGAACGCCCCTGTCAGGAAGTGCTCGAGCAACTTTGCACCTTGACCGGCCAACCGCTGCCGGAGAGCCCCATTTACCCACCACATCGCCAGTCCACGGCCCAGGTTCTCTTTCACAAGGCACTGACGCGGCTGCTGGGACGCCGCTCCCCGGTGATCAACACCACCATTGCCTTTGCGCTGACGCGCTGATCCGCCTTGTGTCCGACCCGTTTCTCAGCTAGTCACCCCGTCCATGTTTGTCGATCAGATCAAGGTTTATGCGCGCGCCGGAAAAGGCGGCGACGGTTCAATGCACTTCCACCGCGGTAAGTTCCGCCCCAAAGGCGGTCCCGACGGGGGCGATGGTGGCCGTGGCGGTAGCATCATCCTGCTCGTGGACAACAGCACGAACAGCCTGCGCACCTACTTTTTCAATGCGAAGCTCAATGCCGAAGACGGGCATAAAGGCGGTGCGAACCAATGCACCGGCCTGAGCGCGGACGACGTGATCTACCGAGTGCCGCCGGGCACCGTGGTCTCAAAGATCACCGAGGTGGAAGATCCCGAGACCGGTGAGATCGAAGAAGTCTTCGAACCGGTCGCTGACCTCAAGGTGGTCGGCGAAACCTTCGTGCTCTGCAAAGGCGGCAAGGGCGGCAAGGGCAACGTCCACTTCAAGACCTCCACGCATCAGTCCCCGCGCGAATTCACGCCCGGCGAGGACGGCCAGGAAGGAAGCTTCCACTTCGAACTGCGCAGCATTGCTGATGCGGGTTTTGTCGGCTTCCCGAACGCTGGCAAGTCCACCCTGCTCTCGAAGCTCAGCGCCGCGAGACCGAAGATCGCGAACTATCCATTCACCACGCTCCAGCCGATGATCGGCGTGATCCACTTCGGCGAACATCGCCGCGGCACGCTGGCAGACATTCCCGGACTGATCGAAGGAGCCAGTCAGAACATCGGCCTCGGGCACGATTTCCTGCGCCACATCATGCGCTGCCGCACGCTGCTCTTCGTGGTGGACACGGCGGGCACGGAGGGGCGCGACCCGATTGAAGATCTGGAAACGGTGCGCAAGGAGGTGAAGCTGTACTCGGACGAACTCGCCAAGCGCCCGTGGATCATCATCGCGAACAAGCTCGATGCCGAAGGGGCTGAGGAGAATTTCGAGCGGCTCAAAGAACGCTTCAAACGCATCAAGATCATTCCGGTGTCCGCGCAAACCGGCCAGGGCATGGACAAGCTGCGCGAGTACCTCGACAAGCAGATCGGGCGCGACATCATCGTCGGTTTCACCCAGGTCTCGCCGACCTGATGCTCTAGTTTAGCCATGCGCCGCCCGTTCTGGATCTCTCTCGCACTGATCACGGCGGCGTACTTGCTCTTCTGGTTCGCGCTCATCGCCGCCACGGCTGGCTACAGCACGCCGGAGGCCTGGATGCAGACGCTGATGAAGCCGGAGATCCGCTACGCCACACTGCTGAGTCTCGTCACCTGCTCCATCGCTGCTGCAGCGGCACTGCTCGTGGCAGTGCCCATCGGCTACCTCATGGCGAGACGCGAGTTTCCCGGCAAAGCGCTGCTCGATGCAGCGCTGGACATACCCATCGTGCTGCCACCGATGGTCGTGGGGATCTGCCTGCTGATCTTTTTTCAAACTCAGCTCGGGAGAATCATCGAGAACGGGATCGATAAAGGAGACTGGATTTACCTCTGGCAATCTTTCGATGAGAACAAGAAAGAGATTTGGGCTTGGAAATTTAAAGCCCCCTTTTCCATCCCGGCAACGATGCAGTTTACCTACACCATCGCCGGTGTGGTGCTGGCGCAGTTCGTCGTGGCGGCAGCCTTTGCCATCCGCACGATGCGCGGGACCTTTGATCATCTTTCCCCACGGCCTGAGCAGGTGGCGCTGACGCTCGGGGCCACGGAGTTTCAATCGCTCTGGCATGTAGCGCTGCCTGCGGCGAGGCGCGGGATGCTGGCCGCTTTCTGCATTTCCTGGGCGCGGAGTCTGGGCGAGTTCGGGCCCATCCTCGTCTTCGCCGGAGCCACGCGCATGAAGACGGAAGTGCTGCCGACCACCGTTTGGTTAGAATTGAGCGTCGGCAATCTCGACTCCGCCGTGGCGGTGAGCCTGACCATGATCGGCGTGGCGGTGCTGGTGCTGCTGGCCGTGCGTGCGACTGGCGAACGAGTGTGACCATGTTGACCTTTTAACCTGAGTTCCATGATCTCCCTCGAAAACATCTCCTGGACCGCGCCTGCGGGACGTTTCGGCCTTCAACAGATCTCATTGGCAATCCCGGACAACACGTATGCAGTGCTGATGGGCTCGACCGGCTGCGGGAAGACCACCCTGCTGGAGATCATCTGTGGCCTGCGCCAGCCGCGCGGTGGAAGAATCCTGCTCGATGATCGTGATGTCACGCATCTCCAGCCACGCGAGCGTGGCATCGGATATGTGCCGCAGGATCTCGCGCTTTTCCCTGCCAAGCTTGTGCGTGATCAAATCCTATTCGCACCGCTCATGCGCGGCTGGAAGGATGGGGAGGCAATCCTCAACGATCTCGCCACTGAACTTGGCATCAGCCATCTGCTCGACCGTCTCCCCGATGCGCTTTCAGGCGGTGAAAAGCAGCGCGTGGCTCTCGCGCGTGCGCTGGCAGCTCGTCCGCGTGTGCTGCTGCTGGATGAACCTCTTTCCGCCCTCGATGAAGGCACGCGAAACACCGCGATGGAACTGCTGCGCACGCTGCAAGTGCGCCATTCACTGACCGTGCTGCACGTTACCCATTCCCCAGCGGAGGCTTCTGCGCTTGGTCAGATGCAGTTGCGCCTGATCGACGGGAAAGTTTCACCCTCAGGCCAGTGATTCCCCGCCTTCGCCGAGCTTGCGGAGGTAGTCGAAGGTGTAGAGGCCAGTGTTGTGGCCATCGCTAAACTCAAACTGGAGCGCATAACCGCCGACGGGACGCCAACCGCGCACGGTGACGCCAGGAAAGGACTTCTGATCCGTGCCGCCGATCTTACGCCCGAGGAGATCGCGCTCGCCCGTGTTCTCGGCACTCGGGGAGGCGGCGCGGAGACGCTCGGACTGGATGTAGTGCTCCGTGCCGTCGGCCCAGATGAGGGCGACTTCGGTGCCGATGAGTTCGATGCGTTGTGGAGCGGCGATCATGAGAAGTGGAAAAGGTGGATGAGTCTGTTTACGACAAAGGGACGCCTCGCGGCGTCCCTTTGGAAAGTAAATCGAAGCGAACTCCGATTAACGGGAGTAAAGTTCGACGACGAGCTGCTCGTTGGCGATAGGATTGATCTCATCGCGAATCGGAGCACGGTTGACCGTGGCGGTCATGGTGTCGCGATCCACAGTCATCCAATCCGGGGAAGGATTGCCGAGGGACATTTCGAGGAAACGACCGACGAGCTGTGTGGAGCGTGGGCTTTCCTTGACGCCGATCTTGTCGCCGGGCTTCACCTGGAAGCTGGCGATGTTCACCACGCGACCATTGACGGTGATGTGGCGATGGCTGACGAGCTGACGGGAAGCGAAGCGGGTGTTCGCGAATCCCATGCGATAGACCACGTTGTCGAGACGGAACTCGAGCATCTGGAGAAGGATCTCACCGGTCACGCCCTTGCGGCGCTGAGCTTCAGCGAAGAAGCGGCGGAACTGCTTTTCAAGAACGCCATACTGGAAGCGGAGTTTCTGCTTCTCGATGAGAGCGACGCCGTATTCCGACACCTTGCGGCGTGCGTTGCGGACGCCGTGCTGTCCTGGTGGGAAGTTGCGGAGTTCGAGAGCCTTGGAAGGGCCGAAAAGGGCGATGCCGAAGCGGCGGGCGATCTTTTCGCGGGGACCTGTGTAACGTGCCATAAACTAGAGGAAAAGGGAGAGGGCTGGGGGATTAGACGCGACGGGCTTTCGGCGGACGGCAGCCGTTGTGAGGGATCGGGGTCGCGTCTTTGACGACGGTGACTTCCACGCCCATGGCCTGAATGGCACGGACAGCGGATTCACGACCGGAGCCGGGGCCGCGGAGGCGGACTTCGACATCACGGAGACCGTGGCCCATGGCCTGACGGCAGGCGTCTTGAGCGACAACTTGGGCGGCGTATGCGGTACCCTTACGGGAACCACGGAAGCCCATCTTACCAGCGGTGGACCAACCGATGACATTACCGACCTTGTCGGAAATGGTCACCATGGTGTTGTTGAAAGTAGCCTGCACATGGACGATGCCACTGCCGACGTTCTTGGAACCCTTGGCCTTGATGACCTTGGAGGTTTCGGTGCCATCACCGCCACCGATCTCGAGCCAGACGCTCTGAGACACGGCACGGTCACCGGAAGTGGGTTGCTTGTCAGCACCAGGGGCCACAGGAGCGCCGGGAGCGGGGACGGCCGGAGCCGGAGTGGGGGCAGCGGCTTCAGGAGCTGCCACAGGTGTCGTTTCGTCTGCCATACTAATAGTGAGTTACTTCGATTTGCTTCCGCGGGATTAGACCTTGCCCTTCTTGGCACCAGGATTGCGCTGAGCGCCGACGGTCTTACGAGGACCTTTGCGAGTGCGGGCGTTGGTGTGGGTGCGCTGACCGCGGACTGGAAGACCACGACGATGACGGGTGGCACGATAACAGTTGATGCCGAGCAGACGCTTCATGTGCATCTGCTGCTCACGACGAAGGTCACCTTCGATCACGATCTTCAGCGCCTGCGCCGTCTGGGCGATCTGGGCAAGCTGGTCATCCGTCAGTTCACCCGTGCGGATGTTTGGATCAATGTTGGTGTGGGCCAGGATTTTACGGGCAAGGGGAAGACCAATGCCAAAAATATAGGGCAGAGAATATTCGATCTTCTTTTCGTTCGGGATTTCGACTCCAAGTAGGCGTGCCATAACAGAAGGTGCGTATAAAAAGTTGGATCAACCCTGACGCTGCTTGTGGCGTGGGTTTTTGCAGACGACGCGGACGACACCAGCGCGACGAATCACGCGGCAAAGTTCGCACAAGGGTTTCACAGACGGACGGACTCGCATAGGGAGGAATACAGGGGGAAATCCGCCATCAGGGCGGAGGGGCGTGAGTCGTATCACAGGCGACTATGCGTGCAACTGACAATTTTGAGTTTTTCACAATGCCGCTGAATCATAAGGAACCCTGGGGAAGTGCCGTTTTCAGCCCCGTTTCACGACGGCGATGGCCTTCTTGAAGGGCCAGGTGATGACGACAATGACCGCGCCGACCAGGGAGGCAAAGATCTCCATGGGGAGAAGAATGATGCGCAGGAAGGGATTGAGGATCTTTTGCAGCAGCGGCTTCTCTGAGTAGGCCAGCGTGAGCGCAGTGATGAGGATGATGCCGGCAAACTTCACCAGCTTCACCTTGGTCGGGCCGAGATCGTGGAAGAAGTCATGGAACTGCAATTCCGTGAGAAGCAGCAGGCCGACATAACCGACCAGCACAAACGCGGTGTGCTCCAGCACGGGATACTTCTGGATCATCTTCACCGCGACCCCAGCTACGAGCCGCAGCGCGATGATGCCGATTGTAACGCCAACATAGACAGGCCAGAGGTCCTTCGGACTGAGAGCAATGGCGGCGACGACGTTGTCCACGCTAAGACTCAGGTCCATGAGGGAGATCATGGTGATGGTCCCCGCAAAGGTGCGGTGGTGGACATTCACCGCATCACCTTCCTCTTCGGCCACGCCTTTCTGCCCGGCGAAGTGAGCACACATGAGCCATACTAAATAGAGGGCTCCGACAAACATGATCCAGTGATTGTCGATGATGTAGGAGGCGAAGAGCAGCGCGAGCACCCGGAAGCCGTAGGCACCGATGTAGCCGATGTTCATCGCCGTGGCCCGCTTCTTCTCATCGAGGTGCGAGGCCATGGCGGCAATAGCGAGGGCGTTGTCCACGGAGAGGAGTCCCTCGATTAAAATGAGCCCAAGAATCACGGGCAGGGCTTCGATAAACTGTTCCCAGAGGGTGAGCGGGGCGGCGGCGAGGAGGTCGGCAATCATTGGCGGGCAGTGAATACGAATCCCCCGACAATGTGCAACGCTCATTCAATCCGCTCGCGCACTTCGCGCGATGTGGCATCTTTTGCCATTCATGTCCAATCACGGTGTTTTGAGTCTGCGTTGTCCCTCCTGCGGACGCCCTTTCCTCTCTCTGCCCCAGCAGAGCGGCACACTCGTGACCTGCCCTCACTGCGCAGGAAGTGCGCCGATGTCAGTCTTCACCGCAGCTCAGACTCCAGCGGGCGCTGCGACGGCTCTGCCCATGCGCCGCCGGGTGGCACGTCAGCCTGATTACACCCCAGCCTGGACTACGCCCATGATGCAGGCTCCCGCCGCACCGCCTCAGCGTCCGGTCTATGGCTCCCCTGCCTGGCCAGCGGCACCGGAGTCTCCGCCCATGTTCACCCCACCAGTGACGGGCACATTCCCTCCAGCCCCAGAAATCGTCCCTTCATTGCCTGTGGCAGCCTATCCATCCACGGGGCCACTGGCTCCGCCTTTGGGTATGTTTGGCATTGCTGAAAACCAGCCTAACCTCATGCCGCCTGTGCCCCAGGTTCAGTACGTCCCAAGCTACGCGCCACCGGCACCTGCCCCGATTGATTTCGCCGCGATGCGCGAGTCACCACCGATGCTCGAAGCTGACATGGAGACTTGGCAACCTCCAAGACAGCACTCCTCCGCGCTTTCCGCAGTGGCCTTTCTGATCGTTGTCGTTGGTGCCTGCGTTTGGGTGCTGCGGGATGACCTCTTCCCGCCCATGGTCGTGGAGATTCCAGTCGCGAAGCCCTCCCCTGTGATCGTCAAAACGGCCCCCGTTTCGCCTGCGCCTCCCGCTGTCATGACTCCTTCCACGGTCACTCCCGTGCCCCCCGCCGAGCCAGCCCCGGAGATCCGCCGAGCAGAGATCGTGAAGCCGCCGGTTGATCTCATCGCCGCTGGCGAAGCGGGCCAGAAACTCTTCCTCGATCTCATCGAGGCGAAGACACCCGAAGCTCGAGCGGCACTCATCGCCCAGCCTGATGAGAACGGCGCAGATGTGGAAGAATTCTTCTCCGCCGGGAAAGTCGAACTGCTCGCCTTCAAGCCCTCCAATGCCACCCCATTGACGCTACCAGGCCAGGATGCCGTGCCGCTCTTCCAAGTCACCACCAAAGCCAACAGCCACGGCGCACTTCTTCGGGTCGTGCCACAAACCAACGGCAGTTTCCTGCTAGACTGGCCGCTCTTCGCCGAGACCCATGAGCGGAAGTTGGCGGGCTTCTTGGAAAAGAAACCCGCCGAGCCCGCCTGGTTCTACCTCGGCCTCCGCCGCAGTCACGGGCTGGAACTCCCGCAAGCCAGCCGTGACATTCACGTCGCCTTCAAACTCCAAGGCTCCGCCGATGGATCGCTCTCCTGCCTCGCCGTCGCCCAGAAGGACACTCCCATCGGACGCTATCTCGCCCGTGAAACCGATTGGACA
>JBIKIA010000195.1:0-8363 GCA_044361885.1 Prosthecobacter sp.
TCCAACGCAGGCGGGCTTGTCTTTGCCCCCCATGGAGCCGGTGGCAAATGCCAAACCGTGCGCCCACACATGATCATGTGCCGCGATGGCATGCACACCGCACCGCTGAAGGAGCCCATGTGATAAGCGCCCTCAAACACCATCCCCTGAGCTGCGAGCCGATCAAGATTCGGAGACTGCAGCGTCGATTGCGGATTGTACATCCTCAAATCAGACGGCGACTGATCATCGACGAGGATGAAGAGCAGATTCGGGCGCTTCTCCGCTGCGAATGACGAAACCAGAATGAGGAATGAAGATAGGATAAGGCTGAGCTTACGCATAGTTCGCATTGAACGGCTTTGCCTCTGGCACATTTCACCGGGTTGTCATTCCTCGACACGTTAGCGTTGATTTTAGGTGCGTGGGAAATCTGCATGGCTGGCGGTATTCGCATGAACTGATACGGCGGGTCACGCAAACAGTGGAGAAGCCGATGGGGAGGGGTAGTCACGGTGCATGAACCTAATGTCCCTGATTGTCATCGCGCAAGTTCCCGCCATGATTCGCGCCACATGATCTGGCTCAATCGCATCCTCCATCTCGCCTTCGGCGGCGTTTTTGTTTACGCCGGGGTGATGAAGGCGTGGAACCCGATGGTGTTTCTCGATGATGTGCGGAGCTTTGCGCTGCTGCCTGACCCTTATGCGGCACTCGTGGCGATGTTTCTGCCCTGGCTGGAGATCTTGGCCGGACTGGCGGTGATCACGGGCGTGATGAGAAAAGGCGGGCTGCTGGTGCTGAATGGCAGTCTGCTGGTGTTTCTGGCCGCGATCGGTATTGCCTGGGTGCGTGGCACGGACATCCGCTGTGGTTGCTTCGGCGGCAGCGGCGATGCGACTTCAAACTATGTCGAACTGATCGTGCGTGACCTCGCACTGCTGGCTCTGGGTGCCTGGCTGGCCCTTCAATCTTTGAAAACCGTTTCCCGTGACTAACGAACTCAAATTCCACTTTGCCTCAGACAATACTTCAGGTGTCTGCCCGGAAGCCTGGCAGGCTCTGGAGGAAGCGAACACCGGCTATCACCCGAGCTACGGAGCCGATGCGATCACTGCGCAGGCATGCGAGCGCTTCCGCGAGTTCTTCGAGACGGACTGCGAGATCTTCTTTGTCTTCAATGGCACGGCGGCGAACTCGCTTTCCCTGGCTTCGCTGTGCCAGAGTTATCACAGCGTGATTTGCAGCGATGTGTCACATGTGGAGACGGATGAGTGCGGGGCTCCGGAGTTCTTTTCCAATGGCAGCAAACTGCTGACTGCGAAGTCATCGCTTGGAAAACTGGACCCGGTTGATGTCGAACGGCTGATCACACACCGGACGGATCTGCATTATCCGAGACCTCGGGCGCTAAGTCTAAGTCAAAGCACGGAACTGGGCACGGTGTATCGTGCGGGAGAGATCGCTGGCCTGTGTGAACTGGCCAAGAAGCATGATCTGCGTGTTCACATGGACGGAGCACGCTTTTTCAATGCGCTGGCAGGCGGCACGGCATCTCCTGCGGACCTGACGTGGCGTGCGGGAGTCGATGTGCTGTGTTGCGGCGGCACAAAGCTGGGCATGGCGGTGACGGAAGCGGTGGTGTTTTTCGACAAGGTGCTGGCGAAGGATTTTGAGTATCGCTGCAAACAGGCGGGGCAGCTCTGCTCAAAGATGCGCTTCATCTCGGCCCAGTGGCAGCGCATCCTGACGGACAATGTGTGGCAGACACACGCCACCAGAGCGAACGGACTGGCACGCAAGTTGGCGGACGGGCTGGGCGGGATCGCTGGAGTGCAGATCCTCTATCCTGTGGATGCGAATGCGGTGTTTGCCCGACTCCCAGACGCGATGAAGGCAAAGCTGAAAGCGCGCGGCTGGCAGTTTTACAGCTTCATCGGCGGCGGTTCACGCCTCATGTGTTCCTGGGCCACGACACAGGCCGATGTGGACGGCTTCATCGCGGATGCGGTGGAGTGAGCCCCCCGCAGCCTCAGACGAGGATCATATTCGGGAACGTGGCAGGGAAGAGGGAGGCGAAGACGTTGCTACCGTTGTTGTCGAAGTTGTAGAAGGCGGTGTTGCTGCCAGCGCCACCGTCGATCATTACATAGTATCGGAAGTCATTGCCGAGGGTAGCGGCGGCGGTGGCCGAACCGGCCTGCCATTCGTCATTGCCAGTGCCGAGGGAGACGAGGACACTGCCGTAGAAGGTGTTTTTGTATTCACTGCCGACGCTGGTGATGTCGAAGGCGACGAGATCATTACCCGCTCCGGTGGCGATGCCGACGTTGGAGACCAGCACGCTGTCGTCGATATAGACTTCGGTGCTGGCAGTGCCGGTGGCGTTGACGGAAAGCGTGCCTGAGATGTAGCTGTCAGTGACGAAGAAAATGTCGCGCAGGGGTTCGATGTTGTTGAGGGCGACGTTGCTGGCATAGACGACTTTGCCATGGACGAGGGCATCGCTGAGGCCCATTTCCACGGCACCGGTACCTGCATTGAGATTCACATCACCGAGGATGGCCATGACGGTGGTGGTGGTGCCATCGGGTGCGCCGAGATAAAAGATGTCCAGGCCGCTGCCGCCCGTGTATTGGACGGAGCCGATGGATGCGAGGACGTTCGTGACGTAGGCTTTGTCCTCACCGCCGCCGCCTTTGAAGGTGAGCTTGCCGCCGAGGGTGAGTTCGGCTCCTTCGAGGTTCATCTGGTCATTGCCAGTGCCGCCGGTGTAGTTCATGGCACCGCCGATGAGTGTGCCGGTTGAGTTGATGAGAGCCACGGAGTTGACTCCGGCACCGCCGTTGAAGTTGAGGTTACCCGCGACGATGAATTCAGCCACATCGAAGTAGAGTTGGTCGGTGCCCGAGGTGCCGGTGTAATTCAGGCTGCCGAGGCCGATGAAGGAAAGCAGGGATTCACCGCCGGTGATGCCATTGGAGGCAAAGTTGGCTCCAGCACCGAGGTTCAGGTTCACAGCATTGCCGACCGAAACTTTGCCAGCGAAGAGCACGGCGTCAGCGCCTGCGGCTCCCGAGACGGTGAGGTTGCCATAGATGGTCAGCACGTCGGTTTCATCGCCGCCGAAGAAGTGGTCGGCAGATCCTGCCGCAGTTTTGAAGCTGACACTGCCGGTGATGCTTCCGGTTTCGATCCCGATAAAGTAGCTCTGCGTGTTCGTGGCACCGCCTGATGCCGACACGGAGATATTGCCGAAGATGTTGGCCGTGGCATCCGAGTACAGGGTGAAGTCATTGCTCCCCGCGCCGAGGTCGGCAGTGATGCCTCGGGCGTAGTTCCCACTGCCAAAGAAGACTTCGTCATCCCCGGTCCCACCTTTCATGGTGACAGTGTTGTTGATGACACCACTGATGCCGAGTTTATCGTTCGCGTTGCCTCCGTCCAGCAGGATGGCGCCATTGTAGGTGCCGGAGAGAGAGATCTCGTCATTGCCATCCCCGCCGAGGACAGTGACGGCTCCGTTCATAAATAGGGCGCTGGCGTTAAACTCATCATTGCCGCCGCCGAGGATCACTTTGATCGACTGAAACGTTGGCAGGACCAGGGTGGGGGAGTCAGCCTGCCCGGCGATGCGGAAGAGGGTGGGCACCGCGCCTTCCTCACCGGCGTGCGGATCTTTGATGGAGAGGACATTCAGCGTCGGAGAGGTGATCTCCATGGCGTTGTCCGAGCCATCGCCGGTGAAAATCAGGGTGCCGTTGCTCTGGCTGACGGTGATGATTCCCGCTGGGGCCAGGCGGGGTTCGAGAGATTCGATGCAGGGCATTGCCAGTCGGGGGGCTAAATTCATGTTCCTGATTTCTAGCAGGCTCATGGCGCGAAGTGGAAGCTCATTGTTGAAAAGTTCGCCCCATTCAGCCCGCAAAAATGACGCCAAACAGGTGCAGCGGCATCCTTCCTGCTTATGAGGTGGGGCAATGACCTCCACCAACCCCCTGCGGGAGCGCGGCTTCCGCCTTCTCGAAGATGATCTCAAATTCCTCATGACGGCTTTTGCTGCCGTGCTCCACCGCGTCGGCGAGGGCGCACTGGCGGAGAAGCTACCCTGGCTCGGTCACATCCAGGAAGTTGGTGCAGAGCCGAATCGCACGCTTGGGCAGGCCCTGTCCATCGCCTTTCAGCTCCTGAACATCGTGGAGGAGCGCGCCGCCGCCCAGATCCGCCGCCTGCGGGAAAAGGACCGCGGCCCTGAGGCGGAGCCCGGCATGTGGCCGGAAAATCTGCGCGCCATGAAGAAACTCGGCGTGAGCGAGGCGGAGTTGCTCGACGTGCTGCGGGATGTCTGTGTGGAGCCAGTGCTCACCGCCCACCCCACCGAGGCAAAGCGCGAGTCCGTGCGTGATCTGCATCTAGAGATCTACGCGCTGATGAACCGCCACGAGAACAAGGACTTCACGCCGCGTGAGCAGCACCGCATCCAGTCCCAGCTCGAGGTCCAGCTCGAAAATCTCTGGCGCACGGGAGAGATCCACGTCACCCGCCCCACCATCGATGCCGAGCTGCAAAACGCGCTCCATTACCTGCGCGAAGTCTTCCCCGAAGCGCTCTCCCGTGCCCACATCCACCTTCGAGAGGCCTGGGTCGCTGCTGGCTACGATCCCGCCGGTGTCGATGCCCTGCCGCCGCTCATTCGCTTCGGCACCTGGATCGGTGGAGATCGCGATGGCCACCCCTTCGTGACCTCTGACGTCACCGAGAAAGCGCTTCGTGAACTGCGCAAGAATGCCCTCCGCGTGCATCGTCGTGCGCTGGAGAAGATCGCTCGTCATTCGCCGCTGAGTTCTCTTTTCCAAAAGACCCCGCCTGTGCTGGAGATGCTGATCACCAGTCTCGGGGCAGCGCTCGGAGGCGAAGCCCATGCCGACGTGGCCTACATCCTGGATCGCAACAAAGAAGAGCCCTGGCGCGCCGCCGCCTACCTGATGCGCGCTCGCTTGCTGGCAGAGATCGAGAGGCCCGGCAGCCCAGGTGCCTACAACAAACCAGCGGCACTGCTCGCCGACATGAACGCCTATGCCGAGGCGCTGGAGAGCGTCGGTGCCGCGGCACTCGTCGTCGAGTTCATCGTGCCCTTCCGTCGCCGTCTTGAGGCCTTCGGCTTTCACTCGGCCATCCTCGATGTTCGGCAAAACTCCGCCTTCCATGAAAAGGCGTTGGAGCAACTCCTGAAGGCCGCCGGCCTGCTCGGCGACAAGCCGCTGAGTCAGTGGACACTGGCGGAGAAGCGCGTGCTTTTGGAGAGAGAGCTGAGCTCACCGCGCCCCTTCCTGGCCGCCGGCATGTCCGCCGGGCCGGAGGCAGATACCGTGCTCGCCTGTAACCGAGTTTTAGCCGCTCACATCGCGCAGCACGGCACGGCGGGACTGGGAGCGCTCATCGTCTCGATGACTCGAAACGTGGAAGATTTGCTCACCGTCTATGTGCTCGCTCGCGAGGCCGGGCTCATGACATGGAGCGATGGGGGCCTGCGCTGCCCGCTGCCAGTGACGCCTCTATTTGAAACGATGACCGACTTGGAAGCCGGTCCCGGCATTGTTGATGAATTCCTCCAGCATCCCGTCACGCAGCGCAGCCTGCGCGCGGGGAAAGCGGCCTTCCAGATGATGGTGGGCTACTCGGACTCGAACAAAGACTGCGGCATCCTCGCCAGCCAGTGGGCGCTGCATCGCGCGCAGGCAGCACTCAGCGCCACCACCGCGAAGCACGGCGTGAAGCCCATCTTCTTCCATGGCCGAGGCGGCACCGTCGGACGCGGTGCAGGGCCCACACATTGGTTCATGGAGGCCCTGCCGCAGGGCAGTCTCGGCGGCACCATGCGCATGACCGAGCAGGGGGAGACCATCGCGCAAAAATACGCCCATCTCGGCGCCGCCGTCTATCACACGGAGCTGCTCATGGCCTCCACAGCCTCCGCCACCGCGCGACATCGCCACGGCACACCGGCGGATCAGTCCCTCGCGCCCGTGCTGGACCAGCTCGCCGCCGACAGCCGCACGGCCTACCGTGCTTTGCTGGAGACGCCGGACTTCATGCGCTTCTACCGTCAGGCCACGCCCATCGACGCCCTGGAAAACGCCCGCATCGGCTCACGTCCTTCCCGCCGTACCGGTCAGGCTTCGCTGGATGACCTCCGCGCCATTCCCTGGGTCTTCTCGTGGACCCAGTCCCGCTTCTACCTCCCCGGCTGGTTTGGCGCAGGCTCCGCTCTGGAAAAGCTGCGCGCCACGGACAGCGCTGGCTTTGCGGCCCTCAAGTCTCAACTGAAGGATTCCCCCTTCGTCAGCTACGTGCTCACGAACATCGAGAGCAGTCTCGTCAGCGTGAATGCCGACCTCATGCAACTATACGCCAGCCTCGTCGCCGAGCCGGAGATCCGCGAGCGCTTCATGGGCATCATCCTCGCCGAGTTTGAGCGTACCCGCCACGTGCTGGAGGACATCTTTGATGGCACCTTCGCCGCCCGTCGTCCGCGTCTCGCCTACACCCTGGAGATCCGTGAGGAGCCGCTGAAAGTTCTCCACGCCCAGCAGGTGAACCTACTCCGCGACTGGCGTACCCGCCTCCAATCCGGCCAAACCGAAGCCGCCGAGTCCATGATGCCCGACCTGCTCATCTCCGTGAACGCCCTGGCTTCCGGCCTACGCACGACGGGGTAAGCAACTCGCGCCCTCTTTTTAAAAAAGTAAGGGCCGAGCGGCTCCCGACCGCTCGACCCCCTTTGCTTGCATCAACTCGAACACAACCTGCGCTCCCGCAGGGGTAGTTTGACAACAACCAATCACTCTCAAGACCAGCTTGGTGGGATCGCTCCCACTTTTACTGTTGATCTGTTCGATGCCTCACCGGCCTCCGGTGTTGAAACATTTTGAAAAAAGTTTTCGTGAACTTGGTGTCAGCCCTTTTTGCCATCGGCTTGGGCGGCTTCTTCCCAGAGACGGCGGTAGTGGTCCATCCGCTCTTTGATCCTTCCTTCCAGACCGTTCGTCGTTGGCTCGTAATACTGGCTCCCACCTTCCAGGCAGCGCTGAGGGACAAAGCCGCCCTCATAGTCATGGGGATACAGGTAGCCCTCGCCACTCCCAAAAGTCTTCGCTCCGGCGTAGTGCCCATCTCGCAGGTGCTTTGGCACTGGCAGTGTTCGGCCATTCTTAACATCAGAAAGCGCCGCCCCGATTGCTTTCGTGGCGCTATTGCTCTTCGGGGCAGTCGCCATATAGAGCACCGCATGGGCGAGGATGAGCTGCGCCTCGGGCATGCCGATAAACTCCACCGCCTGATGCGCCGCCACGGCGACACGGAGTGCATTGCTGTCAGCCAGACCCACGTCTTCACTCGCGGCGATGACGATGCGCCGGGAGATGAAGCGGATGTCCTCCCCCGCGTAGAGCATTTTTGCCAGCCAGTAGATCGCCGCATCGGGATCACTCGCGCGCATGGATTTGATGAAGGCACTCGCCGTGTCGTAGTGCGCGTCGCCATCGCCATCATAGACCACCGTCTTTTGCTGCACGCTCTCTTCGGCGGCATGGAGGTCGATGTGGATCGCTCCCTCTGCATCCGGCGTGGTGGAGAGCACGGCGAGATCCAGCGCATTCAGGCACTTGCGAGCATCTCCATCGCTCACGGTGGCGAGATGCCGCCGCGCTTCGGCAGTGATCGTCGCCTTGCTGGAGCCGAGCCCGCGTTCGTTATCGGACAAAGCGCGGTCGATCAGCCCCTCCAGATCCTCCAGCGTCAGCGGCTCCAGGGTGAAGATCTGCGAGCGGCTGACGAGCGGGCTGTTGACGTAAAAGTAGGGATTGTGCGTCGTCGCCCCGATGAAGCGGATCGTCCCGCGCTCCAGATGCGGCAGCAGCACGTCTTGCTGCGCCTTGTTAAAACGATGAATCTCATCCACGAACAGGATCGTCCCCTGGCCGTTGAGCTTTCGCTGCGCCGCCGCCGTCTCCGCCTCCTTGCGGATGTCCCCCACGCTGCTTTCGACGCCACTCAGAGTCACAAAGCGCGCCTTCGTCTCATGGCCGATGATCGTCGCCAGCGTCGTCTTTCCCACGCCTGGAGGTCCGTAGAGGATGAGGGATGAAAAGCGATCCGTCATGATCGCGCGGCTCAGCAGCTTCCCCTCGCCGAGGATGTGCCCCTGGCCCGTGTATTCCGCAAGGCTCCGAGGTCGCATCCTCGCCGCCAATGGTGCCCGGGGGTCCACCTCACCGGCCGATGGCATCGTGGGCAGGGCAGGGGAGGTAAAGAGATCTTCAGGCATGGAAAACGGACCCCGAGTGTGCCGCGAAACAACCGTCCGGCAACTGGAGACAGTCTTC
>JBIKIA010000325.1:0-5693 GCA_044361885.1 Prosthecobacter sp.
GGCACAGCCACTTCAGAGCGAGCCTTCACCCTCTTTGTCAGCGCAGCAGACATCGACGTCGAGGCACCGGTCGGGAACAACCTAGTGAGCGGTGCCAGCCTCAGTTTCGGCACCGTCAGTTTTGACGGTTACAGCATCATGCCGATCACAGTGAGGAATGGCGGTGCCGTGGCCTTGTCAGGAATCCTGGCCAGCTTGGCAGGTGCAGATGCATCCATGTTTCAGATTATCACCACTCCAAACGGCGGCCTGGATGTCGGTAGAAACACCACGCTGGTCGTGCGCTTCTCGCCCACCGCAGAGGGCCTCAGGACTGCCACCCTGAACATCGCCAGCTCTGATCCTGATGAGTCCCCCTTTGCCATCGAGCTCACAGGGACTGGCGTGCAGCCACCGCAGCCCTTCTTCACTCTCCAGCCAGCCAGTCGCCTCGTGCTGCTCGGCAGTGAGGCCAGGATCAGTGCCAAAGCCACAGGTGATCCCACGCTTACCTACCAATGGAAAAAAGGCAGCGCCGAAATCAAAGGCGCGACCACGCCGAACTACGTGATCCCGCTGACCAAATCGTCCGATGCCGCCGCTTACACCATCATCGCAGACAATCCCGTCGGGCCGCCCGTCTCATCCCTGCCGGCCTACCTCGGATTTGTCACCCTGGGTGAGCCTGCCAAGTCGGTGAAGAGAGGAGCGACGCTGAGCCTGAAATGCACCGTCGCAGCGCCCACAGGTCCAGGCGTGAAAGCACTCTACTCCTGGCATCGTGGCGGCATACCATTGACCAATGGCAGCAAGCTCAACGGCTCCACCGTGAGCGGCGCGGACAAGGCGTCCCTCAGCATTGCCAAAATCGGCATGGAGGACTCGGGGACCTACACCTGCCTCGTCACTCTCGACACACCGGGGAATGACCCCCAGCTCGCCAATGGAGACACCGCCGTCAGTGTCGTGGATGCCCTGCCCGTGCTGGTTCCCATCCCGCTGCCCACCCCGGCCTCGGTCAGTCAAACCATCGACGAGACCATCACTGCCACTAACTTCCCCACCGGATTCACCGTCACCGGCCTGCCCAAAGGGTTGTCCATGAATCTCAAGACGGGCCGCATCACCGGCAAACCGGTGGAGCCGAGCAAAAAGAACACCCTGGGAGCCTACATCCCCAGCAAGATCACCTTCAAAGCCATGAACCCGGTCGGCACAGGTCCTGAGGTGAACTTCGACATGGTCATCGAGCCGCTCGATCCCTCCCTCGTCGGCACTTTCAATGGCATCGTTGACCGCGACGCCGTCACCACCTTCTCCATGGGCGGCACCGTGCAGGTCACCGTCGCCACCACCGGAGTCGTCTCGGGCTCCGCCATCCTCGCCGGGCAAAAGCATACCCTCGTCGGTGCCCTGGACATCACCGTTGGCAACAACCCCACCGCCCGCCTCACCGTGAAGCGGAATCCCTCCACTCTCGGAGAACTCCAGATGGATCTTGGCATCTCCACGGGGGACGATTACCTCAGTGGCAGCATCTCCGATCCCAACCTCGTGCTACGTGACGTCGTCTTGCACTTGGGAGCCCCGAACGATCCCGACCACGCCGACGGCAGCGGATCACAGGTTCGCTTTGACAGCCCCTCAGGCATCGCCCTTCGCCAGGATGGCAGCTTCTACGTCGCGGACACCGGCAATCACATCATCCGCCTCGTCCAGGACGACGCCGCCTCCACCATCGCAGGCAGCGTCGATGTCGCGGGCTCCACCGAGACCACCTTTGATGCGCCCGAAGGCCTAGCCCTCGGGCCAGATGGCGCTCTCTACGTCGCCGATACAGGCAATGCCACCATCCGCAAAGTCAGCGCGCTTGGAGTCATCAGCACCTTCGCCGGCATGGCTGATCAAATCGGCAGCACCAACGGCACCGGAACCGCCTCCCTCTTCAATCAACCCAGCGCCCTCTGCTTTGATCCCGCGGGCAACCTCTATGTCGTCGATCGTGGCAGTCACACCATCCGCAAAATCACCCCCGCAGGCGTCGTCACCACCCTCGCGGGCAAAGCAGACACCCCGGGCCACAAAGACGGCTCTGGAGCCGCCGCCCTCTTCAGCACCCCCCGTGGCATCGTCTATGAGCCCGTACTCAAGGCCCTCTTCGTCACCGACACGGGCA
The DNA here is from genome assembly GCA_044361885.1 of Prosthecobacter sp. Taxonomy (GTDB): domain Bacteria; phylum Verrucomicrobiota; class Verrucomicrobiia; order Verrucomicrobiales; family Verrucomicrobiaceae; genus Prosthecobacter. The sequence continues at coordinate 2,156 of JBIKIA010000325.1, forward strand.
ACCACGTCGTCCGCAAAGTCACCCTCAGCGGCACTGTCACCACCTACGCAGGCGGCCCTGGCGCGGATGACTTCGCCCACGGCCCAGGACTGAACGCCCGCTTCCGCTCCCCCATCGGCATCGCCACCCTCGGGGACGGCACCCTCGTCGTCGGAGACTCCCTCCTCCGCCTCATCCCCCCCGGCGGTCTCGTCAAGCCGTTCACCAATGCCTTCGTCGGCAACGCTGGTTACGCAGGGGACCAGCCCGTCGCCCTCGCCTACCACGCCGCCGAGCAAAAGATGATCGTGGTCCATGACCGGCTCCATGCCATCTCCACCCATCAGCCCAGCCTCGACACCTTCCCCGGCGCGCCTTTCTATGCACGCCGGAACTCCTGGACCAGCGCCGTCCCCGTGCCCACCCCCATGCAGGGCGACTACAACGCCGCCATTCCCGGCGTGCCATCGCTCACCCAGCCCGCGTCCGTGCCTGAGGGCGACGGCTTCGCCCGGCTCACCCTCGGCAAGACAGGCATCGCCACCTGGTCCGGCCGCACACCCGATGGCACCGCCTTCACCGCCTCCTCCTTCATGGCCGGAAACTACGACCTGCCGCTGCACGCCATGATGCATGGAAACACCGCCAGCCTCCTGGGCCACTGCTTCATCAATCCGACCTCCCTCGACCTCGCCAGCGACATCACGCCCGAGCTCAGCCTCTTCAAACTCTCCCAGCCGCTCAGCAGCATCGACCGCAGCTACAAGGCAGGCATCCCCTACCTCGCCCTGCCCTTGTTTGGCGGCAAATACACCCCGAACGACCTGCATGCCTTCCTCGGCTTCCCCACCGATCCCGCCGCCATGCAGATGACCTTCAGCGAGTCCCTCATCGCCTCCTTCCAGCAGGCCCTCACCTTGAGCAAGCCAAACGCCTTTGCACTAGTCGCGCCCGTGAAGTCGCTCTCCCTGAAGATCGACCCCAAGACCGGCCTCATCACCGGCAGCTTCAAAGAGGGCACTCCCGCCATCACCGTCCCCTTCGCCGGCATCCTCATCGACTACGAAGCCGGCAGCGCCCGCCAGGGCTACGGCCACTACCTCCTCCCCGACACCGCCAGTCCCACCGCCCCTATCCGCTCCTCCCGCTTCGTTTTAGAATGAATGCGTTGGTTCGGCGAAGGCAGGATGGGTTGGAAAGTTGGCCATGGCTTTTGTAGGCCATGACCCCGGTGTCGGAGGATCATGATCAACAAACCTCTACTTCGTGCGCACCACCAGCACGCGGCGGTCCTGCTGCATCTCCGCTTCGTTGCCCTGCGGATACATAGGGAAGTTCTCACCGTAGCCGTGGGCGCTCAGCACGCTTGCTGGCACACCGTAGCGCTGGGTAAGCTCATCATACACGCGCTGGGCTCGCGATGCCGACAGCGTCACATTGTATTCGTCCGTGCCATCCGTGCTCGTGTGACCTTCGATATCGAACACCGTGCCAGCTTCCGTCTTGCTGATGGCCAGAATCACGCCGGCCACTTGCTGAAGAGCATTACGCGACTCTTCGTCGAGCAGCTCCGCTGTCTCTTTCACAAAGAGCACCGGGAGAGTCACATAAGGCAGCTCGCGGCTTTGCCCCTGCTCTTCCACCAGCACGACACTGCGCTCTGAATTATACACACGGCGCGGATGGCCGGGAGTGTCCACCACAGTGGTCGTCTTCGTGGTCTTCACCGCCGTCTGCGGGACGGGTGTCACGATCACCACCTTGGGTGCCAGTGACAACTGGCGCTGCACCACGGCGGAATCCAGCGTGCGCACCACGATGGAAGGCTGCGCCACGACTTGAACAGCAGGTTGCACGACGACGACATTCGGCGTTGCCGGTGATGCTGGGACAACGGTGACTTGAGCGAGCAGAGGGATCTGCGTCATGCAGAGAACGGGGAATAGAAACAGGGAGGTCTTCATAATTTTGGGGGTAGTTGCTTTGGTTTTGGTTAGCAATTTCATGCCTCGCTGGTTGCCTGTCCTAATGCCATGGGGTCAAACCCGACCCCGAATATCCCGACGTATCGCACCGACACAGTGGGGTTAGACCCCATGGTGAATTATGGTCAGCCCCATAGCTTCGAGCCCATGAAAAACACATTGCTCAAATCACTCAACGCGCTGCTCGTCCTGGCCACGCTCACCACTGGTGGCATTACCCTGGCACAGAATGTCGAGGCCACCACGACGACCACCACCTCGGAGGGAACCGTCAGCGAGTTTGGCCCGCAGGGACTCATCATCAAAACGGCCGCTGGCAGCCAGCCGGTGCGCTACATTTCCAACGATACGACGAACTATGTGGATGAAAATGGCAACGCCGTCCCCGCCAAGCTCGTGACCTCCGGGCTTCCTGTCACGGTGCATTACACCAAGGTCGGCGACACGCTGATCGCCTCCAAGATCATGGTGAGGACAGGCGTCGTCGCGCCCGCCATCACCGTCTCGCCCAGCGTAACATCTCAAACCGCGATCATGACCGTGGGAACCATCACTGAGTTCGGGCCGCAGCGGATCATCCTGCGGACGGAATCGTCTCCGAAGCCCCTGCCCTATACTTACACCAAGACGACGACGTATGTGGATGAAAATGGCGCGCCCGTTTCCCTCCAGACGGTGAAGTCAGGTCTCCCTGTCACGGTGTATTACACCCAGGTGGGTGACACCTTGGTGGCCAGCAAAGTCATCGTTAGAAAGGCCGTGGTCGTCCCTGCCCCGGTCATCGAAACAAAGAAAACCACGACCACCACCACCGAAACAAAACAGTAACCTGCCAAACAAGAACCACGATTATGAACAAGCTACTTCTCTCCTTACTGGCAGGTGCCAGCCTGATCTGCCTCTCCAACTGCGAGAGCTACGACCACGATGACGACGATGATGAAGATCATCGCCACAACCGCGGCAGCACCACCACGACCACGACCGAAGAAACCACGGTCAGCTCACCCACCTCACTCGTCCCGCTGTCTGCCACCGTGGAAACCCAGACCACCCGCACCTACTAGCCGACAGAGCGAAACCGCACACACACGAATGCGGCCCGACGAAAGTTGGGCCGCTTTTTCATGGAGTGGCGCGGCCGCACCCGCTGCCGGGATGATCCTCCGCCTTAACCGAGTGCCATTCACCTTCATGCTTGGAATCTTCTTATCGTTTTGGGTGGAAAAAGAATGGGCGAAAGAACGACGACGGTGTCCTCGTCATGAGCGCATACATCGGGTGAGTGAGCTTCCTCCCGTGAGAGAATGCCCCGTCATCATGAGCCCACCTGATCGAACCCATCCACTGCCATGAAACAACGCCTCCGCATCTTGCTCCACGCTTCCTTCATCATGCTCATGCTGGGCATCACCGCCACGCCTCTCCATGCCGATCTACCCCAGCAGCGGAAAGCCCTCGACGAACTCCAGGCCGCCAAGAAAGCCGACGATCCGCTGCCGTTGCTGGAATCTGCCAAGACCCGCATCACCAAGGCTAACAAAGGAAACAAGGGGGGCGACAAAGAAGATGTG
>JBIKIA010000720.1:0-2641 GCA_044361885.1 Prosthecobacter sp.
GTGGACAAAATCGACGAGGCCATCAAGGAGCTGAAAGCTGGCAACAAGGACAAAATGGAGCAGAAGATCAACGCAGCCATCGCCAACCTCCATCAGGGCAAGGACAAGTCGAAGAGGCCGAAATGAGGCCGCCTCTCTTGGCTGTGCATCCAAGGTATCAATCCAGCCAGTTCTCCACGCGCAGTCCTGGCACTTTTTGAAAATCGACCAAGTTGCGGGAGAGCAGGAGCGTCTCGTGAGTCAGGGCGAGGCTGGCAATGCGCAGATCCATGGTGCCGATGCGCACGCGCTGGAAGTGCAGCATGTCGAAGGTGTCCTGCGCGGCTTGTGTCCAGGGCAGGAAACGCCACTTGGCGAGGGTGAGCAGGCCGGTGAGAAAGAGATCGTAATGGATGAGCAGACGATCTTTGTCGGCGGAGACCTGGGCCAGCCGACCACGCAGGACTTCCTCGGCAGTCATCACCGTCAGCCAGGGCTGCTCGCCGCGAGTGAGGAGGCGCTCACGAAGCAGTGCTCCAGCCGACGAACCGCGATCCAGCTCGGAATAGTGATTGGTATCAAGAATGACCATCGCGACGATTCATCTCATCCAACGATTGCCGGTTCACGTCCTGCCGCCACTGCTCGCCGAGTTTCATGGCGGCGTCATAGTCGGGATTGTTCTTCGCCCAGCCAAAGGTGCTCAACCAGCTCTCATCCGTTGCCTCGGCGTTGGCAGCCAACGTCAACGACTGCGCCAGCAGTCCCTTTGGCGGCTCGGGAGTGAGTGTGGCGGCGATTTGCGGATTCATGGGGTTAGGATGCTGCTCTCGTGGGTCTTTGGCAAGGATGGAGACGGGTGGCACGACACTCACAATCGCGTGCCTTAATAGAGGGACAGACACTTGGCTCTGCTAAAAAGGCGGTCCATTGAGTGCCAACGGCGAGATTCATACCAGCCTGGGGCGATCAGCCCCAGGCACCGAGCCACCTCAAATCTGCCATGACCGAGGGCTGAAGGCCCGAGCCATGCACGAGGCGCTGGGAGCATAGGTCGGGCTTTCAGCCCTCCACTTATCAGGCTGTCGTTGTGCCAGGTTCCCTGGGCAAGGCTGGTATCGAGCGGGCCTATGGCCCTGAGAATTCCGTGGTGAGACCGAGGCTTGGAGATTCAGGCGGACCCGCTGCGCTGGCGGGTGTTTGATGGGCGTGTGCGCCGCTGCCTCGTTCCCCGCTTCCCTGACATCATCTATTCTTGGGTCGAGGATGAGGTGCTCTACTTTGGAGCCCTGCTGCACAGCGCGAGACACCCGGAAGCCTATCGCGGCTCGTTCGCTGAACTGTAGCAGCCTTAATCAGGCAGAGACAAATTGTCTTTGTCTCTGTCATTGCCAGCTCCCATCAAGCGACTGACTTTGACCGCACCAACACTTGGCGCGCCTTCTTCACTCGAACTGCCTCACGAACTTTCCGCATGGACATGGGGGGCTTTGAAGCCGTTTTCCCGGCGGAGGTCATTCTGGCGGCGCGGCCGGTGTTAAAGTTGAGTCCATCCTCTGCGGAAAAAAGATCGGTGAGTTGGGCTATTTTATTCATGAGCGAAAAGTAGTGCTTCAGGCAATGAGGGTCAATTCCAGTTTCAGGCAGTCACTCCAGCACGAGAAGCGGAGCTTTCGGTCGTTGGAGCAGGGCTTCCATGTCCAACAGGTTAAAAACGAAACGATCCGCGAACGGCGTGGCAGCTTCCCGTAGCTGAGCTTCTCGTGCTTTCTTCAGCAGGCCGGAATAGAAGTTCGTCGAGACGAGAGTGCATTCGCCCCAAAGCTCCGCCGATCTCCAACGCTGGGCCAAAAGTGCGAGCGTCAACAAAAGCTGCGTGCCAACACCTTTGATGGTTTCTTCCGTGGCGGGACTCGCGGCGAGGAACTCAAGAAACAGATGATTGCAGAATGTCCTGCGAACGAAGACAAAGCCGAAGGCGTGTTCGTGACCGGTATGAATGGGGTTTGCCAGTGAGAGGGCAAACCCCAGGTCGGCACGGGGCTCACGCTGGATGTCGTCTTCGAGTTCGCGCAGACTTGGAGGAGCGAAACCTTGTTCGCGGACGAATTTCCAGCGCCGTCTGGCCTGCAGGGCGTATTCGACGGAGTCGTTTGCTCGCGGGCTGCTGCTTTTTCGGAGCTGCCTCTGCCATTCTTCCACAAAAGTCCATTCCGACAGGTGCTGAATCCACCGAACCTCGACAGGCAGGGCCATTGGGGCGACCCGTGTTCCGATCTTGGCGTGCAGCAAAATGATTTCGGCGTTGGCGATTATGCGCATGAGCTCGAAGATCTTGGCAGGTTGACGAAGATAGTGCAAGCCTGCCCCGCCATCTACCTAGCGGCGGCGGAAGACCGCGCTTCAAGTGGGCGGCCTCTTGCTTTCATTCGGCTGTCACGGGCGGACAGCTCAATAGAAGACAAGGCGCTCGGCAGGCGTTTCGTGCAGACCGTCGAGACCACAGCTTTGGAGATTCAGGCGGACCCGCTGCGCTGGCGGGTGTTTGATGGGCGTGTGCGCCGCTGCCTCGTTCCCCGCTTCCCCTAAATCATCTATTATTTGGTCGAGGACGACGTGCTCTACTTTGGAGCCCTGCTGCACAGCGCGAGACACCCGGAAG
>JBIKIA010000196.1:0-8330 GCA_044361885.1 Prosthecobacter sp.
CCTCGTCGGCATCCTTGGCGGCACGCAGGTTCAGGATACGGTAGACCTTCCCGTAGCCGTCGCCGTGGAAGAACTTGTAGCTATAATCAAAGAGGATGCAGCGGGCATACTGAGCCTCCAGTTCGGCATCATCCGCCGCCTTCATGGCCTGACCGAAAGTGGCGCTGTATTCAAAGGCGAATCCCTCGCTGCAAAGCGCATTGCGCCGTTGCAGAAAAACCTTTTCATCACTGCGCGCTCCGCGATGCCCCTCATCCACCATGACGAAGTTGCTCCCCGTGAAGCTGTCCACGGCCACCACCGTGTCCTTCGTCTCCGCTCCGAGCTTGCTGATCTCCAGCACCTCCACGGACTGGCCGGTGAACATGCTCATCTGGCCACTGCTGTCTTTATCAAAGACCTCTGCGTCGATACCTGAGGCGGCGAACTCTTCCAAGTGCTGCCGCGTCATGCCCACGCTTGGTGTAATGAGTAGTAGCTTATTCGGGGCGCTACGTTTCCCGGCCCGCTCTTGATAGTGCAGGAATTGCAGGAGGTTCACATGCATGAGTAGCGTCTTGCCGCTGCCCGTGGCCTGCCATAGCGCCACCTTCCGTAGATCTTCCAGCGTGTAGGCGGGCAGCTTTTCCTCAGGGCCGAGGTCAGTGTTGAAGTCGGTGAGGAAGACATTCAGCGCGGTCAGCATCCCTTCCTTGTCCGTGAACCAACGATCCAAATAAATCTCCGTGAAGAGCAGGGCTAGGTATTGAAAGTACTTCCAGCGGATCGGCTCGCGGCGGCGGCGATTGATGCGGGCGGTGTGACGCTGGATGTTTTGATCATACTCAAGCAGCAGAGCATGAGACAGAGAGGCTCGCTCCACCGTGCGATTGATGAGTTCCCGGTGGTAATGCGAGATTCCCTGCGTGTCGGTGCCTTCTTGGTCAGGGTGACGGAACGCGGGCGGGCAGAGCGTTTCGAAGTCCTTAGCCTCCAGCAGCCTGAGGAGCCAGGCTTGCAGCACTAACTTCTCAGAGAAGTCTGTGCGCACATGGGGCGCGGCACGCGGAGGGCGCGCGGCGGTTTTCTTGGCGGCAACTTTTTTGGCAGCAGGCATCGTGAGTGGTCTGTAGGCTTCAACCGATCTTCCGTGTTACTCCGCGCCTTCCCACATGAGCTTTGGAAAAAGATCATCAATCAACCGTGCCGTCCAGGTCTGGCCCTTCCCGCGCAGAAGGTCCAGGTGATGATCTCCATTCACATGCACCTCTGCAAACTCACCCAACCGCGCGGCGAGGCCATCCTCCGTGATCCATTCATTGAGCGCCTTGGAAGTCATGAGCACCTGCTTCCGCCAGATCACCAGCACGCGCTCTCCGGCGGGGTTCGTGCCCTCGCTGATGGACAGCATGGGGCCGCTCGTGGCGGCGGACTTCTTCCGGCTCTTCGGTGCCTCGACATAACGCTGCGCGGTGACGGTGAGGCCGATGAGCCAGTGGTAAGTCTCCACGAGGTCCACCTTGGTTGGTCGCGTCTCCCCGGCGCTTCCGCTGGCGATGTCCAGCGTGTAGTCCCAGGGATCGGTGAAGGCGGAGACGTTCAGCAGGCTCGCGCTGCCCTCCGCCTCCACATCCAGCATGTACCCGAGGCGATATTCGTCCTGCTGATCCGTGTCCATGAGTTTCAGCGCGCCCTCATGAGCCGCGCTGCGTGTCAGGCGCAGGTTGTTCAGCGTGTCCTCATAGCTCTCCAGCCTCAGCACCTTGAAGCAATGCGAGATGCCCGTGGTGCGGTTCACCGGTTTCCCCTCTTTCCAGTCCTTCGAGTAGATGACCTTCTTCAAGCGCGGCACCAGCACCGTGTCGAAGTGCTCCCCCATCTCGATGAGGATGTACTTTCGGCTGCCGCCGTCTTCGCGGTTCAGATTGATCACCGCATGGCCCGTTGTGCCGGAGCCGGCGAAGTAATCGAGGGTCAGACCTGGCCCCGTAATCGCTAGAATATGGTTTAGCAAAGCAGTCGGCTTCACAGTGTAGAAAGTCTTCTCGCCAAACAAGGCTGCCAACTCACGAGCGGCATTTTGGTTAAATGCACCTTCCAGGTGCCAGAATGTTCCAGGCGGAACACCAGCCTCTTTCATGCTCTCCCAATACTGTTTGTAGTAAGGCAGGCCGGACTCTGAGAAGGCAATTCGTCCTTCAGCTAGCAATCGTTTGAATGTGATCTCAGGGGCGCTCCAAGTACGGGTTATCGAACCGTTCGGCGATTCAATCGGGTAGGTCATAGTTGGCCGCGCGCCACTCAGCGTCCGCTCAAACTTTTGAAGCTTATACTTACCGCGCTTGTCACCATCTGGATTCTTGTAGTTTGCTTCGTCAGTAGGTGCAAGCCTTCCAAGATCAGCCTCTTCACTCCCAGCGAAAAACATGATTGATTCATGTTCAGTTGCAAAACCTCGCCCTGAGATAGGCTTGGATACCGTTCGACGCCAAGCACAGGTGCCAAGGTAGGTAGCTTCACCAAAGATCGGCAAAGCTACTTCCCGCAATCTAGCAACTTCAACATCATCAATGCTCATTGCGTGGACAGCGCGACGCGAGAGAAGCGGCTTCTCAGCAGATAGGCGGTCCTTGAGAAGCGAGAGCCAAGACGAGCGCTGATACTGGTCTTTGTAGATGAAGTCATCTTCACCGGTGTTGTATGGCGGATCAATGTAAACGGTATGCACCTGCTCCCGGTAGCGCCTTTGCATGAATTGAAGTCCTTGGAAGTTATCGGAGTTAAAGCACACCCCTTGGATTGCCTCATGAACCGCATTTCCTTCGATCAGCTTCCTGATGAAGACGCTGCCGAAGTGCCTCGTATCCACCACCAACCCCTGATTCGCCTTCAAGAACGCTACGGACAACGGCACGGAGTAGCCTTCGATCTCATCAATGGCAAAGAGCCGCACCCATTCCTCCCGCTGGGTTTCGCAGGCGGCGATCTCGGGGTAGAGGGACCCGGGGATGCGATCCAGGGTGAGGACGTAGTCACAGCCAACGACGAACTTTTTCTTCAGCCAGAGCTTCCTCTGAAAATCCTCGATCAGGGCGAGGAAGCGGATGATGCGGTGGGCGATGTGTCGGAGGGTCTTGATTTTTTGGAGCTGGGTCTCCCAGGTGCCCTGTCCGGCGGACTCGATGTCATCGAGGTGGAGGACTTCGTTTTTGACATAGAAATCCAGTTCCCGGCGGAGGAAGCCGCCAAGGTCCTTGTGGATGAAGTAATCGAAGGTGTTCCGCGCGGTGTAGTCGGCGAGGCGCTTTTCCAGCAGGGTGCGGGTCTTGTTCTTCTCCGTGGGCATGGGAGCAGCCAGACCGATGAACGGGCCATGCGCGCATTCCTTGAGGATGGCCGCCACCGCGTCCTGATTCAGCGTGGCCTGGGTGGCCTTTTTCTTTTTTCTTTTGCCGGTGGTTTCCCCTTCCTCGCCTTCCGCATCAGGCCCGCCGCTCTCTGCCTCGGTGAGCGGACGGTATTCAAAGCCCAAGACGAGATGATCCTCCGTGCGGGAGACGACGCTGTGGTAGATGAAGCGCCGCTCCTGACCGGCGACGGCTTTCGTGTTGTCCCGCTCGGTGTCCGCCTGGATCAGTTTAAACGAGACGCGAAGCGTCGAGGCTCTGTGCTCTGTGCTCTGTGCTCTGTGCTCTGTGCTCTGTGCTCTGTGCTCTGTGCTCTGTGCTCCCGAGCGTGAAGGTGTAGTCGCGGAAGTTCTCGGCGCTCTTGATGTAATACTGGTCGGCATTCGCCCAATGCAGCTTCACCTCCTCCCCCTGATACGGGATGGCATAGGTGTCGCCTTTGTAGCGGCGGAGAGAGAGGAAGTCCCCGTCCTTATAATAGCGGGAGAAGAAGGTGGTGAGATGGCTGAACAGCTCATGCTGGAGCAGCGCGGGGTCGGTGGGCGCTGCCGCGGCCATCTGGGCGCGGAGTTCCTTCACCTTCGGCATCATGGCGAGGTTTTCCTCCTGCACGCCAAGGGCACGGGCATTGGCCTCCGCGTGCTTCAGCTCATCCCGAAGCGCGGCAGTCTGTGGGTCAGGATTGGCGTCCAGGACGCGGGTGACTTCACCCTCCAGGCCATCGAGGAAATGGGTGATCTCCACGCGGCGGCTGTTCAGGATGCGGTAGATGCCGAAGTCCAGCTCGGCGGCGGCTTCAAGCTGGAAGAGTTCGCTGAGTTTGGCGCGGAGCTGCTGGAAAGGGGTAGCCATGGAGGGGAGGCAGGAAAGGCCGCCCATTGTGGCGCGATGAGACAAGGGCTCAAGACTAAACGAATCTCAATGCCTCCCCAAGCCGGGGGAAGTCCAAACCCCGAGCGCGCACTGCTTGCACCCACGGCGGCCCGCGCCAACATCGGCGGCACCATGTCTGCCCTCGACGATCTCCTCACCTGCCTGCGCTTCCCCAGCGTCTCCACTGACTCGAAGCACCGCCCCGATGTGCGCGCCTGCGCGGACTGGCTGGTGGCGAAACTTTCGGGCATGGGTCTGACGACGACTCTGCATGAGACGCCAGGACATCCGATCATCGTGGCGAAGAACGCGCACCTGCCGGGCCGCCGCACGGTGCTGCTTTACGGGCACTACGATGTCCAGCCGGCCGAGCCGCTGAGTGAATGGCTCTCACCGGCCTTTGAACCGACGATCCGGGATGGCCGCATCTACTGCCGTGGGGCCACGGACAACAAGGGCCAGCTCATCGCCCACGTTTCGGGTTTGGCCGAGACTCTGGCCGAGCATGGGGATCTGCCAGTGAACCTCACCATCCTCTTCGAGGGCGAAGAGGAGATCGGCAGCCCGAATCTGAAACCCTTCCTGGAAGCTCATGCGGAGGAACTCGCCTGTGATGTGGTGGCCATCTCGGATACGGGCATGGTGGCAGAAGGTGTGGGCACCTTCACCTATGGTCTGCGCGGCATCGCCTGCATGGAGGTGAAGGTCCACGGCCCCAGCATCGACCTGCACTCGGGTATCTTTGGCGGAGCCATCGCCAATCCTGTGACCATGGCGGCTCGTCTCGTCGCCAGCCTGCATGATGCCGAGGGGCGCGTGATGATCCCCGGCTTCTACGACGGCGTGCGCGATCTCCAGGACTGGGAGCGCACCTCATGGAAAGATCTCGGCGATGGCGATGCGGAGACGCTGAGTCTCACGGGCTCCCCTGCCCTCTTCGGCGAACCCGGCTACACCGAGCGCGAGCGCCGCTGGGCCCGCCCGACGGCGGAGGTGAATGGCATCGGCGGCGGCTATCAGGGCGAAGGCTCGAAGACCGTGATCGCCCGCGAAGCCTTCTTTAAACTGAGCTTCCGGCTCGTGCCCGACCAAGACCCCGCGCGCATCCTGGATCTGGCCGAGGCGCATCTGCGCGCCCAAGCCTCCCCCGCCGTGCGGCTGGAGATCAAGCGCGGCCACACCGGCATGGCCTACATGATGGACCCGCACTCTCCCTTTGGCGCAGCGGCTCAAAGGGCGCTTCAGGCCACCTTCGGCGGAAACGTGGCCCTCATTCGGGAGGGCGGCAGCATCCCCATCGTCCAGGCTTTTAAAGATGTGCTGAAAGCCGACACCCTGCTGCTAGGTCTGGCGCTGCCCGACTGCCAGGCGCACGCCCCGAACGAAAACTTCCCCATCGCCAACCTGGAAGCCGGCATCCGCCTGAATCAGGCCCTGCTGCGTGAGCTGGCTCTGTAGAGCACTGCCGCGCCCTGACATGTCACATTGATGTCTGCTGAGGAGGCTTTTTGCTTCCAAATAAATCCTCTCTTGATAAAACGGCTGCCCAGAGTGTCCGACGAAGGCGCTGGGTCCAACCGTATGTTCCGTCTTATTGCTCTCTATTTATGTCTCGCTGTCGTCTCCGCCTTCTCCCAGGGCACCGGCCTCACGGGGCAATATTACGACACGGCGACCTTTGGCACACTGAAGACGACGCGGACGGATGCGGCGGTGAATTTCAGTTTCGGCACAGCGATTCCATCGGGCACGACCATCACGAATGCGGACACGTTTTCCGTCGCGTGGAGTGGGCAGGTGGAGCCGGAGTTCACGGCGCTTTATACGTTTTATGTGACGGCGGACGATGGGGCGCGGCTTTGGGTGAATGATCAGTTAATCGCTAGTCGCAACTTCGCAGCGGCGGGGCCGGAGATGCGGGGACAGGTGAATCTGAAGGCGGGGCAGCGGGTGAATGTGCGGCTGGAATACATCGAGCAAACGGGCAGCGCTTCGGTGAAGCTGGAGTGGTCGTGTGCTTCACGAGCACGCGAGGTGGTGCCGACGGAGCGGCTGTTTCCGGCTCGGGTGGACAAGGCGGGCGGCTCACTGCTGCGGGAGCATTGGAGCGGCATCAGCGGGGCTTTGATTTCATCGCTCACGTCGAATGCGAACTACCCGAGCAAGCCGGGTGGTCGCGAGTTCATCACGTCGTTCGAGTGTCTGGCGCAGGATTGGGCGGAGTCGTATGGCACGCGGGTCACGGGCTTCATCGTGCCGCCGGTGAGTGGCAGCTACACCTTCGCGGTGAGTGGCGATGAGGTGGTGGAGCTGTATGTGAGCACGGATGCGACGAGTGCGAACAAATCGCTCGCAGCGAGTGTGGCCTCCGCGACGGCGTTTCGGGCCTGGGGCACGGCTTCGAGTGCCAGGACGCTCGTACAAGGCCAGCGCTACTATGTGGAGCTGTTGCACAAAGAAAACACGGGCACGGATCATTGGAGCGTGGGTTGGAAAAAGCCGGGCGATGCGACTTTCAGCGTCGTTCCTGGCTCGGCGCTCGTTCAGCCCGGCCTCACGACGGCGCAGCCTGGGGAGACGAGTTTGCTCAACACGATGGCGCAGGATCATCCGCGTCTTTTTGCCACAGCGGAACGCTTTGCGAAGCTGAAAGCGGCCTACCTGAGCCCCACGGCATCGCAGGCGAAGACCTGGGCGCAAAACGCGATCACCAGTGCCAATGGCATCCTCACGGCAGTGCCGGTGGTGTATGCGCCGGATGTGCGCAGCGTGATCCTCGCTCAATCACGCTCAGTGGTGGACCGCATGTATAAACTGGGCCTCGCCTGGCAGCTGACCGGCGATGCGCAGTATGCGGAGCGTGCTTGGACGGAGCTGAATACCGTGGCGGACAACACGCTGTTTCCGAACTGGAACCCCACGCACTTCCTCGACACCGCGGAGATGACGCACGCCTGCGCCATCGGTTACGACTGGTTTTACCATTACTGGGATGCCACACGACGCACGACGATCCGCACGGCGATCATCAACAAAGGACTCACGCCGGGCCTGTCGCAGTTCACCAGCAATGCCGGCTGGTCGCAAAGCGATGGCAACAACTGGAACCAAGTCTGCACGGGAGGCCTCAGCATGGGAGCATTGGTGGTGGGCACGGAATCCGAGGCGCTGGTGGAAAACATTCTCAATCGCTCCATCAACTCCACACGGCCTTGCTGGAAGCATTTTACCACGGACAACGGCGCATGGTCTGAAGGCCCGGGCTACTGGGGCTACACCACGGAGTATGGCATGCGCATGTTGGCCGGTTTGGAATGGGTGCTGGGCAGTGACTTCGGCATCAGCAACACGCAAAATGTCTCCGAGTCTGGCTACGGGCCGATCAACTCGCTCGGCACCTCGAATGTCATTTTTAATTATGCCGATGCAGGCGCGGGCGGAGGCACTCGCGGGCCGCAGTTTCAGTGGATGGCTCGTCGCTACGGCATCGCCGCGTATGATGGCTGGGAAAACACCGGCAGCGGCAGTGCTTTGAGTGCGCTGTGGTGGAATGATCATGCAGGCATCACCGTGGCAAACAATGGCTCAGCGGCGGACATGGCTTTCCACGGCGAGGAAGGCACCGCTTTTGAAGCGCAGGAAATGGTCACGATGCGCGGCAAATGGAATGACTCACGTGCCACCTTCGTCGGCACCAAAGGCGGTCAAATGGGCGCGGATCATGGGAATCTCGACGCAGGCACCTTTGTGCTCGATGCACTCGGCAAGCGCTGGTTTCACGATCTCGGCGGCGACAATTATGCGCTGACCAATTACTTCAACGGCACGCCGAATGCCTCCGGCGTGGATCGCTGGGACTACTACCGCATGAGGCCGGAAGGCCAGAACACGCTCGCCATCAATCCCGACGGCACCGCTGGCGTGGTGCTGAATGCCGTCGCACCGCTCACAGCGTATCAAAGCGAGCTTGGCGGGAGCGGTTCGTTCTCGATTCATGATCTCACGCCGGTTTACACAGGCATGAGCAAGGTCTGGCGAGGTGTGCGGCTCATGGGCGCACGCGATGAAGTG
>JBIKIA010000197.1:0-8327 GCA_044361885.1 Prosthecobacter sp.
CGATCTGCGCCCACGATGACGAGATCGACGAGGCCACGCTGAAGCAGATGCCCGGCGTTGTTATCGACGATCAAGGTGTGCGGCACGCCGTGCTCACGCAGCTCCCAGGCCGTGAGCAAAGCTCCCTGGCCGCGGGGTCGCGTCTCGCTGACCCAGACGTGGACGTTCAGGCCCGCATCATGCGCCTGATAGATGGGCGAGATGGCGGTGCCCCAGTCAACGCAGGCGATCCAGCCCGCGTTGCAATGCGTCATGACATTCAGCGGCGCGGTGGGATCGGCTTTCTTCGCCTGAATGGCTTTGAATAACTCCAGCGCATGTTGGCCGATGGCGTGGTTGGTTTGCACATCTTCATCGCAGATGCTCAAAGCCTCGCTCCAGGCCGCATCGGCACGTTCTTCGACTGCGAGCGGCAAAACAACTCGCCTCACACGATCCAGCGCCCAGCGCAGATTGATCGCCGTGGGCCGCGTGGCATGCAGCGTTTCGTAAGCATGCTGCAAAGCCGCGTCTGAAGCATCATCCCGCAGCGCAAAGAACAGCCCAAATGCCGCCGTCGCCCCGATCAGCGGCGCACCACGCACTCGCATCACCTGGATGGCTTCCGCCGCATCCTCCATCGTCTCCAGCTCCCGCCACGCCACCTGATGAGGCAGAAAGGTCTGATCGATGATGCGAGCGATGCGCCGAGTGTGATCGGTTTCGATGGAGCGGTGCGGCTGGCCGTGGATTTTCATGTGAGGGTGATGTGAACATTTAACTAGCAGATGCCAGCGCAAAGTTCAGTAGAAAGACTGTCACGCTACCGACTCGTAGAGATGAACAATCATGCACTCCCCCATCACCCGCCGCGCCGCTTTTACCTCTGCCGGACTCGCCATACTCGGCACTTCTCTCGCGGCTGAATCAAAATCATCATCGGGCGACGATCATCGGCTGAATGTCCGAGCGTTTGGCGCGAAGGCGGATCAGACCACCGATGACACGGCGGCGTTTCAGGCGGCGATTGATGCGGCTGCGGCGAGTGGTGGTGGCAGTGTGTTTGTGCCAGCGGGAACGTATCGGATCTATGGCAATCTGATCATCAAGCGCAACGTCACGCTGGAGGGCATCTTCACCGCGCCGCCGACGATTCCGTGGACGGCGGAGTCGCTCGGGAAGAATGCGCCGAATGGCTCGGTGTTGCTCGCTTTCAGTGGTAAGGGCGAGGCGAGTGGTGCGCCGTTCATCCAGCTCGATTACAACGCGACGCTGAAAGGCATTGCGGTGTTTCATCCCGAGCAAACGGACACGAATCCGCCCATCGCGTATCCGTGGACGATCAGCTCGCTGCTCAGCAGCGCGGACAACTGCTCCATCGTCGATGTGCTGCTCGTGAATCCGTATCAAGCGGTGGACTTCGGCGGTCGGCACACCGGTCGGCATTTCATCCGCAATCTCAATGCCGCGCCGCTGTATCGCGGGCTGTTCATTGATCACTGCATCGACGTGGGCCGCGTGGAAAACGTCCACTTCTGGCCTTTCTGGGGCGCGACGGGAGCGGCAGCGGAATATCGCCGGAAGGAGGGCAAGGCCTTCATCATCGGCCGCTCGGACTGGCAGCATCTGACGAACTGCTTCTGCATCGACTACGAGACCGGCTTCCAGTTCATCGCCTGCACCAGCGCCGCGGCGGCGTATCAGGGCGGTGGCAATGCCCATGTCATCGGCGGGGGTGCGGATGGCTGCAATCGCGCGGTGCATGTGGTGGAGATGCAAGGCCACAGCGGCGCACGATTCACGAACTCGCAGATCTACGGCGACATCATCGTGGAGGCGACCAACAACGCCCCGCTCACCTTCAGCGCCTGCGGATTGTTCGGTAGCATGCATGCCGCCAATGGCATCGGCCTCGCCCGCACCGAAGGCGGCGGCAAAGTCAGCTTCACCGACTGCCACATCCACTGCCTCGACCCACGCAACACCGTCCGCACCCTCATCAACGCCAAATCCGGTCGCCTGCAAGTGCGCGGCTGCGACTTCATCGACGGTGCCGTGCCGCGTGAGCATCTGCTGCTCGATGAAGGTGTGCTCTTTGCCAACATCAGCGACAACACCTCGCGCTCCACCTTCACCGTGGTCAACAAGGCGAAGGGCAAGACCGTGTTGCGGGATAACCTCAGCGAATCGTGAAACTCTTCCTCGCATTCTCTCTCCTGGCACTCCTCGTGGGCCCATCACTGGCCACAGAGCAAAAAACCCGCCTGCTCTTCTCCATCGACCAAGGCTTCGGCAATGGCATCGTCGCGAATGGGAATGTGGAGGCGCTGAATCGAATGGTGACTGCGCTGGAGCCGCTGCGGGCCAAGTATGAGGTGAGTGTGCTGCTGAATCCGATGATCAAGGACAAGCAGCGCTTGAAGCTCATGCTGGACGCGTTGGTGGCGCAAAAGATGCCGTTTGTGTTTGATGTGTATTCCTCAGACAGCTTCACGCTCGGCGCGAATGGTCCGGCGAATGCGCCGTTTGATTCGAGTCATGGGCAATCCATCTCTGTGGAGCAGCTCGCGGCATTCAAAGAGTCGTATGGCGCGTGGCTGGTCGGTTTGCGATTCATGGAGATCTTCGGCCAGGACTACGGCATCCGGGCGATGAAGACCACGAACCCCGAGCTGAAGCGCCCCGGTGACAAACTGCCCGCCGACACCTTCTTCCGCCCTGACCTCGCCGAGGGTTCTATCCGCTTCGCCAAAGAGCACGCCATGTTTGTGCAGTGGGCCGACTTCGGCTGGATGCCGTTTTCAACGTGGGACAAGGAGATGCCGAACTATACCGATCAGGTCAAAGCGCTGCTGCGCCAGCATCCCGGCGTCGTCACCATCACCTACAACAACAATGAGCCGAACGAAGCCTCGATCCCACGCCTCAGCACCTGGCACACCGCCGTGGAGCACTTCCCCAAAGACGGCGCGGCAGGCTACGGCCTCTCGAATCAAAGCTGGCTGCACAATTTTACTTACATGGACACGAAACCGGAGGAGATCATCGCCTGGACTCAGAGTGCTCTCGACAAAAACTGCCGCCTCATCCAGTTCGAGCCTGCGTGGTATTTCTTCAATCTCCCAAGCGGCACCTTCGAACTCGGCGATTCAAACCAAGTCCCCGATGGCACCAAGCCCGGTGAAGCAAAGGAGAGTTTGAAGCAGTTGTTGGGGTTCCTGCTCGCCGCAGAAAAGAACGACTCGGCAGTGAAATAGAAGTGCATGTGCGTTGGCACCGATACCTCGACGAATCACTCAGGCGCGGTGTAGCGATAGTTAAACCGTGCATTCGGTGCGGTGTCGCCTTGATCGAGGAAGTCGATGGCATCGTCCTTGGCCGGGATGTTGTCGGACCATTTGAAATCAAAGCGCAGAGGTTTGTCAGGAGTCAAGCCGAGGGCTGAGCGCTCGATGGCGAGCTGGAGTTCCTTGGTGCCGAGTTGAAGCGTGGCGTTGCCAGCGGGCTTCCATGTTTTGCCGTTCCAGCACTCGATGCTGGCTTTGTCGGAAGCAGGCCGCGTTTGATTGATGCGAAGGTCGTAGCCGAGGTTGCCGGTCTTGGCGTTTTGATCGCTGTCGAGCAGCAGGACTATCCAATCGGCATCGGTGACGGGTGTGAGTGGTTCGCGGGTGCGGACGTGGAAGTAGAGATGCGTGGCATCGTGAGCGACGTGGGCGGTGTCGAGGTCGTTGCGGCCGGTTTTGTTCGTGTAACGGCCTGCGCCGGTGACGCCGTCGTGATCGCGGTGCGTGGTGTCGTGCAGGTCATCTAGGTAGGCGGGCTTCACGTCGGCCCACTGCGCGAAGTCGCCGGGGATGGCGATGGTCTTCGCTGGCGAGGCGGAAAGCGGCGGACGTGCGCCTTTGTAGCGGCGGATGTTGGCGGCCATCTGCCAGTAGTAGTTGTCGCCATAGCCGCCGCGCATGGGCTCGATGTCGCGGCTGAACTCCGGGTTGTAGTCGTCCACAAAGAAGGTTTCGCCCGCAGGCAGAACGCGACCGAGGAAGGTCATGCTGCCATCGGAGAGGAAACGCTGGGCGATCCATTCATTCCACCCGGTGATGAAGATGAACTCGGGATGATGTGGCAGTGCGTGTTTCCACTGCTCGTCAAAGTAGAGCCCCTCGCCTGAGCGACACTCCGCTGGCGGTGGCTGTCGGCTGCCGTGAAAGCTGCGTCCGATGTTGCTCGTGGCGTGCTGGCTCGTGCCCACGGGCACGCACTCGGCTTTGTTAGGCGCATCATGCCAGCCTGGCACTTGCGGAGCAGAGTCCAGCCACGGCCACTTGTCCTTGCCATCGGCGAACCACGGCTGACCTCGCGTCCATGCCCATGAGGTGCGAAGGGTAAAGAAGGCTTTCACTTCCTCGCTGAGGCCATCTGGCGGCGTGAGCAGGAGCGGCTTGCCTTTCCACTGAAACCACAGCTCGCGATGCTTGCCCGGCTTGTAAAAGGTGTCCCACAAATGCTGCACCACCGCCTGATGCTGCGCATAGGCAAACATCGCGAGCTGCGGCACGCGATGCCCCTCGGCCTTCATTTGCTCCAGCACCGAGCATAAGGCCTCGCGCTCCGCGTCATAAGTGAAGCCGTTCGTGGCATCGAGCACGAGCATGTCCACACCCGCATCGGTGAGCATCTGCACGTGCTTGCGGATCACCCATGGATCATCAGGCCGATAGTAGCCAAAGCGCGGCTCGCTCCAGTAATGCGGAGCCTGCACCGGACCCCACGGCGGCGCGGCGGGATTGGCAGCGACGATCTTCGCAATGTCATGCACCTCCTTGTTCCCAAACGCGGCATGCCAGTTGAAGTAAAAGATGCCCACCGTACGATCCGCCTTCGCCGCGCTGACCTCCGCACTCATCGGCAAAGTGCGCCCCAGCGCATCCGTAGCGACCCAGGTGTCGGGCATGGTATCGCGTGGCTCGGCGGCTTGAAGTGATGCCAGCAGTTGAAGGCAGAGAATGAAAATCGAGAGGCGCATTAGAAAGCAGACAGGGATGGTGAAGACCACCGAGTGATCGCGTAGAGCAAACCAACGTCCTTCGTCGTGGCTTTCTGCTCCACGGATTCCCACGGTACCCTGCCTGAAAGGCACATGAGTGCGTGGATAAGTCGGCACGATTCGCTAGCGAATCCGGCTCGGCGAGTGCGTAGGTTTCGCGCATGAAATTACTCCTCCTCGCCTGCCTGCTCACCGGGACTGCTTTTGCTCAAACGCCATCCTGGGACGTGCTCGCCGCTGGCGCGAAGCCGGATGGCGCAACAGATAACACGGCCGTCTTCCAGCGCTTGCTCGATGAAGCTGGCAAGGCGGGCGGCGGGGTGGTGACGGTGCCTGCGGGATCGTTTCGCATCGCTGGGAACCTGAGCATTCCGGCGAATGTGACGCTGCAAGGCATCTACCGCGTGCCGCCGACGACACGCTCGGGGAAGACAGCGGAGCTGACGGGATCGGTGTTGCAGGCGATGGCGGGTCGTGGATCGGCGGAAGGGCCGCCGTTTATCAGTCTGGCGGGCACGAATGCGACCATCGCGGGGTTTATCATCACTTACCCTGAGTGGAAGCAGACGGACGTGCCGCCTGTACCGTATCCGCCGTGCATTGCCTCGAATGCCACAGAGAATGTGGGGATCAGCGAGTGTTTGCTGCTGAATCCGTATGAGGGCATTCGCTTCGTGCTGGCGCATCGGCCGCTGGTGCGGAACGTCACGGGGTATCCATCGTGGCGTGGGCTGTATGTGACGGAGTGCATGGACATCGGCCACATCGAGAACGTCCACTTTTGGCCCTTCGGCGTGACTTATGATCCGAACAATCCTTTCTGCCAATGGGTGAACTTGAACGGCACGGCCTTCGAGATCGCGCACACGGACTGGCTGTATGTGCTGAACACGTTCTGCTTTGGCTACGGCGTCGGCTACAAATTCACCGCGACGGACAAAGGCAGCGCGAATGGCAACTTCGTGGGCCTCGGGGCGGACTCGTGTCAGCGAGCGGTCGTGGTGGATCAGGCACAGGCACCGGGTCTGCTGATCACGAATGGCGAGTTCGTCGGACGCTGGGGCAGCACGGATAGCGTGGGCATGGAGATCGGCCCAGCGGTGAAGGGCAAGGTGAGCCTGGTCAATTGCGCGTTCTGGGGGCCGCTGGATCGCTGCGTGTGGATGCGCGGTGCGGAGGGCCAGTTCACCGCGAGCGCGTGCAATTTCGTCAATTGGGACATCGCTCACCTCGACTCAGCCGCCATCCAGATCGATGCGGGCAAGGCCATCGTGCAAGGCAGCACCTTTGGCGAAGATCATCTGCATGTGCGTGTGGGCAAAGACACCACCAGCGCCATCATCACGGCGAATCAAGCTGCTGGCGGCTTCCGCATCGACAACCAGGCGGGCAAACGTACCCAGAGTGCGCTGAACGAAGCTGACAGCTTCGAGTGGACCAATGAAGCTCGATCACATTATCGCATCGCGATGGGCGAGACTGGCAGCGGACACTATCTCCTCGGCTGGCATGGCTCGGAAGTCGGCGCACGTTGGTCGATGCCGAGTGCTTTGATGCACTTGCCCGTTGTTCCCGGCAAGGCCTACACCGTCACGTTGAAACTCATGGCACCGCCGCAGTCCATCACCGCCGAGGCAGGATTGTATCTCGAGGGCAAGCAAATCGCTCCGCTCACGAACAGCGACACACTCACCGCAACCTTGCCAGCCAATGCCAAAGACCAACTCCGCCTCGAACTCCGCAGCCAAGGCTGGGTGCCCATGAAGCTCGACGCGAACTCCCAAGACCCGCGCACGCTCGGCGTGCAGGTGAGCAGCGTGGAGGTGCGAGCTGACGGTGCCGGGAAAAAAATCTTCGATGCAAATACCGGCGAGTGATTGAAGTAAGTAACGGAGCGTCAGATTAGCACCAGCTCACCGAAGGAAGTGATGGCTAGATGCCCGCTCTCACGCTGCGGTTTGTTTCCCGGGCGGAGGGCGTGGGCGGTCATCATGCCGGCGGATTGCGCGGCGTTCAATTCATCTACGAGATCGCTCACAAAAAGGATGTCATTGGGCGGCAGGCCGCAATTAGCGGCGATGGCGGTGTAGCTGGGGGCTTCGCGTTTGGAGCCGGTGGTGGTGTCGTAGTAGCCGGAGAGGCGCGGGGTGAGATCGCCAGCGGCGGTGTGGGCGAAGAAGAGGCGCTGGGCGTGGATGCTGCCGGAGGAGTAGATGCGGATGGTGAGGCCGTTTTCGTGCCAGTGGTCGAGCGCGGGCACGACGTCATCGAAGAGCGTACTGCGCAGATCGCCAGTGCGGAAGCCCTGTTCCCAGATGAGGCCCTGGAGCTGCTTGAGGCCGGTGACTTTGGCATCGGCATCCATGAGGCGATGCACGGCGGCCTCGGCATCGAGCGCATTGAGAAAGGAGGCGGCTCCGGCATCGCGGGCGAGCCGGGCGATGACCTCATGGCCCCAGTGCGCCCCGAGCCAGGCGGCGGCGTGTTTTCGTGCATACGGAAACATCACGTCATGCACAAAGGCGAGCGGCGAGACGGTGCCCTCGATGTCGAGAAGGATGAGTTTGCCGCGAAACTCGATCATGCGGTGAGGGTGACGGCTTGCTCGATGTGGATGCCTTTGCCAGCGAGGAAATTTGGCCCAAAGCAAAGCGGCTGGTAGCCAGTGGCGATCTCGTCGCCGGTGTAGAGCGGTGTCCAGCCGGCCTTTTCTTTGAAGAGGCGGATGGCGCGGATGCTGCGGTCGGCGCAAAGGTCAAACCAGTGCTTCGTGCCAGCGGGGACGTTGATGAGATCGCCCTCCTCGACCTCGATGGAATAGACGGGATCACCGTTTTTGGGGTGGATATAGAAGATGCCGCGGCCTTTGACGATGAAGCGCACCTCGTCCTCGGCGTGGCGGTGCTCTTTGTTAAACTTGTCGAGCATCTCTTGGAGGTTCGGCACGTCTGGCGTGACGTTGACGACATCGGCCGTGATGTAGCCGCCGCGTTCCTTCAGCGCAGTGACTTCGGGTTCATAGGCGGCGAGGATTTCCTCCTGCGAGGCATCGCGGTCGATGCGACCCGCGACGGCCCAGCGGTCGTAGTGAATGCCATGCGGCAGGAGGAAGCTGCGAACGCTTTCCACGTCATCAATGACGCGGTCTTCGGAAGGGATGCGGAGGAGGGCCATGAGGGTGAGTGCGATTCAAAACGAGCCAGTGAGCAAGCGCTTCTGCGTGACGACTTCGAAGAGAAACTCCAGCACCTCGATCTGCCTCCGTGCGGCGGCGAGGTTCTCGCCCCAGGTGTAAAGA
>JBIKIA010000198.1:0-8323 GCA_044361885.1 Prosthecobacter sp.
AGCAGGATGAAGAGAAGGAACAGACGCTTCTTTCCCCAGCCTTCCTGCGTCGTTTGGAAGAGCAGGGTGGCATTCAGCATGACACCAAACATCACTGGCAATGTCCAGGCCTGGAAGACATGGCCGGGGAACCATTTTGAAGTGATCATGGCCTGGGCGAAGGTGTGCCAGGCCAGTGTGCCGATCACACTCATGGCCAGCGTCACGGGCAGGGCGCTCGCGGCGTCACTCCAGCGCGGCACGGTGGGCAGGCTTAACTTTCGAGCGCGGCGCAGGCCACGAAACTGAGTGTCGAGTGCAGGTGTGGTCATGAGTGCGAGCGCTAGCACGAGCAGCATCGTCACGAGACCGTAGATGCCCACCACGAAGAGTGCCTCCTGGAAAGTGGGCTGCCAGGACTTGAGCTGGCTGCTGCGGATCATTCGCTGAAAATTCAGCGTGGGAAAAACGCGCCCTGTTTCAATCAAAGGCAGAGCATTGCCCAGCAAGAGCACCTGCATCCAGACGAAGAGTCCGAGCGCCCAGGCCTTGCCGAGCAGATGGCACTCCGTGCTGCGCCAGCGACGCCAGACCATGGCGAGCAGGGTAAGGCCCATGCCTGCCTGACAAAACAGCGTGAAGACCAGCTCGCTGAACTCGAGATCGAAGAGACTGACCTTGGGCGTGAGCGCGGCTGCCAGTTTCATCATGCCGCCGGCCTCACGCGGGATGAGGTGCATCATTTGTTCGTTCACCACCGGCCAGAGGGTGATGTATTCAAAGAAGATGAGCCCGAACTTTGAGACCTGCGGCAGCACGGTGTAGAGCAGAATGATGATGCCCATCGAGAGCAGGAAGGCCCAGCGCCGATTCTTCGCCACGAGGCCGGCGGCCAGGCCGGTGAGGTGGTAGAGCACGGCGGAGGTGATCATAACGAGATAAACCGGCCCCCAGGCTGAAAAAGGAACCTGCCCGCGCCAGAGGCACCAGGCGGTGAAAGGCAACGTGGAGGCAAACATCACCCACTCGCGCACTGGTAGACCGAAGAGGTAGCCGAGTGCTTTTGCCAGCGGCGTCATGGGCGTGAGCCTTTGATAATCCAGCACGCCCTCGTCTGCCTCTGCCGTGATGCCACCCGCCACCTGACCGGTGCCGAGGAAAAACAAGATGACCGCTTGGATAACCATCAGCGCAGTCAGCGGCATGCGCTCCGCATCCACATCCAACATGCCGCTGCGGTTCATGGCTCCCGTGCGCACCATGAGGAAGACAAAGGCTGCCAGCAGCACCGTTAACAGCAGCCAAACAGCGAGCATCTGCGGACGCAGCCGCGCACGGATGTAGCGACGGATGAGTGGATTGGCCCACAGCTTCCAGGCTGGCATGAGCGCTGTTTCCTTCATGCGGCACCTCCTTCCGCCACATCGAGCAGGATGTCTTCAAAGCTCGACCGCTGCTCCTCGATGCTCAGCACGCGGAAGCCTGCACCAATGAAGTCGGTGATCAGCAGGCACTGTTCCTCCTCATCGCCGGTGAAGTGAAAATGCACCTGCCGCGTTTTCAAAACGGCCGCTGTGATGTGTGCGCGCGACTCAAGCCAGCGCAGCGCCTCCTCTGCACGATCCAGCAGTGTCACGCGGACCAGTCGCTCACTGCGTCCGAGTTGCCGCCGCACCTCCTCCACAGAGCCCGAGGACAACACCCGGCCGTGATTCATCACGCAGAGAGAGGTACACATCTCCGCCAGTTCACTGAGAATGTGCGAGCTGACGATCACCGTCACGCCCTCCGAGCACAACTTCCGCAGCACCAGCCGGAGATGCCGACGTGACAGGGGGTCCATGCCACTGGCGGGTTCATCCAGTACCATCACCTGCGGGCGATGCAGCAGAGTCTTCGCCAGCACGAGACGCTGTGTCTGGCCGCGTGAGAGCGTCTTGCAAAACTTCCCACGCGCGTCCGTGAGCCGGACTTCTTCGAGGCAGGCATCGATGCGCTCACGTCGCTGGCGTCCATTGCCGAGCTGATGCGCAGCGGCGAAGAGATCGAGAAATTCATGCACCTTCAGGTCTGAGGGCACAGGCGCGAGATCTGGCATGTAGCCCAGCACCTGACGCGCTGCTTCCGGTGCTTCGGCGATGTCAATCCCCGCCAGCCGCACCTCTCCATAAGTGGGTTCCATCAGGGTGGCCATCACGCGGAAGGTGCTCGTTTTGCCAGCGCCATTCGGCCCCACGAGCCCAAAGACCTCCCCGCGCGGCACCGCCAGCGTCACATCATGTACCGCCACGAAGTCGCCATAGTCCACACGCAGATCGCGGATGTCGATGGCAGGCGTTTCGGTCATGCGGCGGTGGTTTTCGAGTGCGCGGATTCTGCCGGGCACGCCTCGTGGTGGCAAACGCAATTCTGCTTTCCTGCCACGGCTCTTTCTCTCATTATCCATGCCCTATGAATGTCCGCGTCCTCCTCGCTGCCCTGGGTGGTCTTGTGTTCGGTGCCATTGGCTCCGCTCTCTTCATCGACAGCACACCGCCTGAAAAGGACAGCCCTGAAGCAAAGGCAGAGAAGCTCAAATCGGAGCTCACCCGAGCGCAATCACGCATCGCCTTGCTGGAGACGCAGGTGCCGAAAAAGGAAGGCTCTCTCGCGGATCACACTCGTGCTGGAGCCGCACGCATCCTGGATGACCTGAAGCATGGTCGCTAGGTCAATGCGGAGGAAGTTTATCAGCAGATGAAGCCTCTCATGCGTGACCTCGCGCCGCTCTTTGATCACCTGCGGCGGAAGTCGCAGCGCCAGGAGTTTGCCCGGCTCGCCGCCCACATGGCCGAGGCCTATCAGCTCACTGAACCCCAGCAGCGCGCGCTGGAGCAGTGGCTCGGCGAGCGTGCGATCAAGGACGCGGAGGCCTTCGCCGCGGTCGCCTATGGTGACAAAGCCACCTTTGAAGATCTGATCGAGGCGACACGCTATCAACGACCAAAGTCCGGGCTCGATGAATTCATGGAACGCACCCTCACCGGCCCCGCACGCGAGCGTTTCCACGCCGACCGTTTGCGCGAACGCGCCAGCAGCATCGAAACTCACGCCAACAGCCGCGTGGACATTCTGGATGCCGCCGCGCAGCTCGACACCGCCCAGGAGGACCGTCTCTTCAGCCTCTTTGCCCGCAGTTCACCCGACTACGATCCCGCGATGCAGCTCGGCAACATCACCACCGACGGCGGACGTCTCCCACCCGGACGCAGCCGCGAGCAAGCCATCCTTGAAGTCCTGCGTCCAGACCAGCGCACCCGGTTTGAAGCCTATCGCCAACGTCAGCGCAGCGAGGCCGAGCGAGAATTCCGCGAAATGGGCCTCAACCTGCCTGCGGACTGGGATTTCTTCGAACTGGAGTTCTGAGGCCCAACAAAACGGGTGATCCGGCCGTGCCAGATCACCCGTGGTGAGATTTCGTTACTTGCGGGAGCCGGATCAGGCCAGCGCGTCGAGCTTACTAGCCAGCGCGGCTTTGGACTGCACGCCGACGACGGTGTCCTTCACGACTCCGTCTTTGATGAATAGTAGCATCGGGATGGAGCGGACGCCGAACTTCTGGGAGAGGCCGGGATTTTCATCCACGTTCACCTTCACCACTTTTACGGCACCGGCTTTCTCCGTGGCGAGCTGGTCGAGCACGGGGCCGAGCATGCGGCAGGGGCCGCACCATTCAGCCCAGAAATCCACGATCACAGGGACGGTGGAGGCGGCGATTTCAGCGTCGAAATTCGAATCGTTCAGGTTTAAAACAAGTTCAGAGGCCATGTCAGTATTGGGGTTTGGATAAGAGCTTACGCAGGTGCGTCCGAAAAGGAGACAGGCGTGTCGGTAGGCACATCAGCGGGTGGCGCAAACTTTTTCCATGCCAGCGGCGGTTTTTCGCGCTAGCGGCAGCGCATGAGTCTCGATCATCCCGACGGCCTAACCCGCCTCCGCTACATCGTCCATCGCCTGCGCGCCCCCGGCGGCTGCCCCTGGGATATGGAGCAGACCCACAAGTCTCTCATCCCGCATGTTTTGGAGGAAGCCTACGAGGTCGTCGATGCCATCAAGAGCGGCGATCCCGCCCTGATCTGTGAGGAATTGGGCGATCTCCTCCTTCAGCCGGTCCTCCACGCCGAGATCGCCAGCGAAACAGGTGCCTTTGACCTAGATCAAATGGCCCACGGCCTCTCCGAGAAGCTCATCCGCCGCCATCCGCACGTCTTTGGCGAAGCCAGCGCCGCCACTTCAGATGCGGTTTTGACCCAATGGGATGCCATCAAGCGCCAGGAAAAAGGCACACAGAAGGAGGGCCACCTCCACGGTGTCGGCAATGGTTTGCCCGCGCTGATGCGTGCGCAGAAGCTGCAAAAGAAGGCCGCCCGAGTCGGCTTCGACTGGCCGGACGTGGCTCCCGTTTTCGGCAAACTGCGTGAAGAGATCGCCGAGCTGGAGGAAGCCATCGCCAAGGGTGAAACCGCCGCCATGGAAGAGGAGTTGGGCGACCTGCTCTTCAGCGTCGTGAATCTCGCCCGGAAGCTGGACATCGGCTCCGAGGCCGCGCTGGCCGCGACAAATGAGAAATTCATCCGCCGCTTCCACGCCGTGGAGGATCAACTCTCCGCCGCAGGGAAAAAGCTCGGCGAAGCCACCCTGGAAGAAATGGACGCCGCCTGGGATGCAGCGAAGGGAGCGGAATGAAAAATTCTGACACCCTGATCCTGAAAAAATCATCGCATCCTGTAACGTTCATGGCAAAATCCTGTAATTAATCTTTGGATACCTCATGCCATGCTAACCCCTATCGGACAGACTCTCAAAGCCGCTCGCGAATCACGCGGCCTGAGCCTGCTCGACGCCGCGCACGAGACCCGCATCCCTGTGGCGAAGCTGCATTTGCTGGAGCAGGACAATTATCCAGCCTTTGGCAGCATGACCTACGCCCGCGCCTTCCTGCGCCGATACAGCCAGTATCTCTCAGTGGATGCGGCTGAGATTCTGAATGAACTGCCTGGCGGTGTCCTCGGCGGGCCGCGTGATTACCGCTACCTCATCGAGAATCACGGTGACTGGGTGGCTCCCCGTGGCTCCATCGGACGACTGTCCACGCCGCAGTTGAAGGGGCGGGCGAGTCGCTCCCCGGTGCCTGCGGGCCTATTCATTTTCCTGCTGGTGCTCGCTGGTACCGGTATCTGGGGTAAATTTGTAGCCGATGACCGCGTGGCCCAGCAGCAGCTCCAGCCGCCCGTGCCCCTGCCGGTCGTTCCAGCTCAGCCTCTCTCTGCCAGCGTTCGCCCGGCACCTTTTGGTATCGAGAATCAGCCGGTGAAAATACTGAAGGCCATTCCTGTCCAGGAGGCGGACGAATCACGAGAGGCTGCTGGAAATGTCAGACAGGTGGAGTAAATCTCCCTCATGTCAGACCACCCCACTCCACCGGCCAAAGGCTGGTGGATCACACCTGTTCTTTGCCTCCTCGTTTTCATCGTGGGAGTAGTCATCGTCTGGCAGGTGAGTGAAATCGGACGTGAACTGCTGGCGAAGTCCTTCATGACCATCGCTGGCTATCTGGCGACTCCCTTCATTTTGGAGACTAGCGCGGCTTTGTTTGGCCTCGTCGTGGTCCTGGTTTACAATGAGTGGCGGCGTGGCAGGGATGGACCCGACTGGGTGGAGATGGAGATCAAGGAGGACAAGGCTCCCGAGACGCAGCCCGAAGTGGGTAGCACTGAAAAGTAAGAGGCATCAAGCTCACTGACGCCAAGCTCTGAAGTTCATGGGACTCCCAATGTGCTCATCCGATGTTCACGTGCGGTTTTCGTGAGCTGCTGAACTTTGTCTGAATGCTGACCCGAGACATTGATGGTCTCACCGGGATCGGATTTGAGGTCGAACAACTGAGCTATGGGAGGGGGGTGCAGTTTCCACGGCCCGATGCACATGGATTCAAGGCGTGTGGGGCCCGCGAAGGTGTACACAATGCGGAGGTCACGGAGAAGTCCGTGAATCGTGTCCCTTCAGCCGCCATGCGGCCGAGACGAGGTGTACGCACATCCTTCGCACCGTAGCCGAGGTCGTCACAGTTGATCAGTATGATGTTTGGTGCAGCCACTGCCCCAGACCCTGAAAGCACCAGGAGGCTGAGCGCCTGGAGAGCAATGAGGTGAGTCATCATGGGGAGAGGCAGGTGACGGCAAACTGAGGACTGCCCTCAGAACATCCAACAAAGTCTGCATGTTCAAATCATCCCATTAATGTGCCCACCAATCACGAGTGTGGATGTGGGGGTTTTGCACGAGATCACCCTGCTGCGCTATGGTTTGTGCATTGCCTTGAACGCGGGTCACCTCGCTTTGCCTTTACGCATCTTCCCCTCGCCGTCGCTTAGTGGCCAAGACATGACGCCGACACGTTTGGCCCAGGTGTCCCATTGCGCGGCCATTTCCTTCACGCGTTCCGGTTGCTGAGCAGCAAGATCGTTCATCTCGGTACGGTCAGTAGTGATGTTGTAGAGTTCCCAGCCGCCGGGATGCTTGGAAACGAGCTTCCACTCGCCGCTGCGAATGGCGCGGTTGCCTTCGTGTTCCCAGAAGAGCGGCTGAGCGCGTTCGATGGCCTTTCCGTTGAAGGCGGGCGCGAGACTGACGCCCTCCATGGGCTGGATCGCGTTTCCATTGTGTTCCTTTGGATAACTCGCTCCTGCGAGGTCCACGCACGTCGCAATGAGGTCAATGAGGTGCGTTGGCGTGGCATTGAGCTTGTTGTGCGCCTCTTGGGCGATCCCCTTCGGCCAATGCGCGATCAGCGGCGTGCTGATGCCGCCTTCGTGTTCCCAGTGTTTGTATTCACGGAAGGGCGTGTTGCTCACGTTCGCCCAATTCAGGCCGTAGCCGATATAGGTGTCAGCGCCGCCGGGCATGACACCTTTGCCCTGACGTACGGGAAAGCCATCGCGTGTTTGTTTCGGGATCATGTCGGGCTGGAGGAAATCGTTCGCCAGAGCTGGCAGTGTGGGTTTGTCGGCACGCGGTTGGTGTGGGCCGTTGCGGCCCATGCCTTCGGCGCAGCCGCCGTTGTCCTGGAGGAAAAGAATGAGCGTGTTCTCATACTGGCCGTTCTTTTTCAGCGTCTCGACGAGACGGCCGATGCCCTGGTCCATGCAGTCGAGCATGGCCGCAAAGACCTCCATGCAGCGGGCCTCCCAGGCTTTGTTTTCGACCTGACTCCAGTCCCCGGCCTGAGGCGTGACCTTCCAACGCTCATCAAGCAGGCCGAGGCGCTTCATCTTCTCCAATCGAGCCGCACGGATGCTGTCGTAGCCTGCATCGTAGCGGCCTTTGTATTTGGCGATGTCAGTCTCCTTCGCATGCATGGGCCAGTGCGCGGCGGTGTGGGCCATGTAGATGAAGAAAGGCTTCTCCGGGCTGCTTGTCGCGTGCTCAGTGACAAAGCGCGCAGCGTGGTCGTTGATCGCGTCCGTATAATAATACTCCTTCGGCTGATACTCCGCATCGGCGAAAGGCGAGATGTAGCTGTTGTCGCGAGTGAGTGTGTTCGGATCGAAGAAGCTGCCCGCACCGTGAATCGTGCCGTAGAAGCGATCAAAGCCGCGCTGGAGTGGCCAATTGAACTTTTCGACCTCGGTCTTCGGATGTGTGACATTGGTAACATGCCACTTACCGACGATGTAGCTTTTGTAGCCCGCCGGTTTCAGCGCCTCGGCGATGGTGACGCAGTTTTTGTTCAAGTTGCCGGTGTAGCCTTCAAGTTTGCGATCCTCCATCATGTGCCCGATGCCCGCCTGATGTGAGTAGAGTCCGGTCAAGAGCGCCGCGCGCGTGGGACAGCAGCGTGCCGTGTTGTAAAACTGTGTGAAGCGCACGCCACCTTTCGCGAGTGCATCGAGATTCGGCGTCTCGATCTCGCCTCCAAAACAGCCGATGTCCGAGTAGCCCACGTCATCGGCCATGATGAGGATGATGTTTGGGCGCGGTGGGGCTGCGAATGACGAAACCAGAATGACGAATGACGAAAGGATGAGAAGGAGATGATTCATGGTTTGGGGAAATGGAGATGCTTGCCTTGTTTGCCAGCTTTGTGTGCTTCGTGCGTGTCTTGGGGGATGCCTGGGTCGCCTTGTTGGTTGAGCCATTGATCGAGGGCGTTGCTGAGCTTGGCTTTGATCGCGGCATGCTCGGGTTTGTCGGCAAGATTAGTCATTTCGGCAGGATCGGCGGCGGTGTGGTAGAGCTGTTCGGCGGGGCGATGAATGTAGCGCTTCACGAGCTTGTAGGTGTGTGGGTTGTCGAGCGCGGTGGCC